>JAQSDP010000422.1 GCA_029945985.1 bacterium
CGGCAAGATCACGCATTTCGTATCCAGCATCGGAACCGGCGGAACGATCAGCGGGACGAGCCGTTACTTGAAAGAAATGAACCCGAATATCCGCATCATCGGAGCCGATCCGTATGGTTCGATCTTCAAGACATATAAGGACTCGGGCCACGTTCCTGAGCCTACGCCGTACCTCGTCGAAGGCATCGGCCAAGCACTGCCCACCGTGAACGCTGACCTCAGCGTTGTCGACGAGATCATTAATATCACCGACCGGGAATCGTTCGAGATGGCCCGACAACTTTCGCGTCGGGAAGGTATCTTCTGCGGCGGATCGACGGGGACGATCTTTTCGGCAGCGCTCAAAGTCGCGAAAGACCTCGATGAGAACAGTCTCGTCGTTTTCATCGTTTGCGATACAGGCGAGCATTACTTGACCAAGTTCCATTCGGACGAGTGGATGAAGGAAAAGCTTCTGCTCGAACCGCAGCGAATCACCGCCAACCTGATAGTTGAGACCAAGAATGGCGGAGCTCCGGCCGATCTGATCTTTGTATCCCCGTCCGACACCGTTGCCGTCGCACTCGAGAAGATGAGCGAAAGCGGTATCACTCAAATACCGGTTTTGGAGGATAATCACTCGGTCGGCAGCCTTCGCGAGAGCCGAGTGCTGACAAAACTCTTGCAAAATCGCGAGTTGATGGAATCACCGGTGTCCGAGGTAATGGACGAAAGCTTCCCGGTTCTTGAAGTCGATTCGAACCTGAATGAGATCAAGAAAAAGCTGCAAAAATCGCCGGCGGTTTTGATAGAAGACTTTAAACGGATTACGGGTATAATAACGCGGTCAGACGTACTCGAACTGCAGAAGTAGGTCCATATCCCCGAGAAGATGGAGTGAAATGCCATGAACGACGACCAGCCAAGTAATGAGCTTCCGATCTCGGAAGTTGACACGACGCCGCCAAACCCGGCGAACTCGCCGGTCCCTTCACCCGGTGCAGGGTGGCAGATGCCGGCGCCGAAGTTCCAGCAAACGAGCGGCTACCTGCCTGAAGGCTATCTCGACAAGATCGCGTTCGAGGCGGCACCGCCGCCCGAGGTCTCGCCCGCGGCCGCAGCTCCCGCGCTCGCGCCATCGCCTGCGTCACGGCCCGATATAGAGCCGCAGCCGGATCTTACCGAACAGCTCGCGCCACCACCTCCGCCCGTTACGACAACACCGGTCCTAAAAGAGCGAAGTGCCGGCACAAGGATCGCTTTGATCATTCTCGGCTTGGTGGCGATGGTTGCATTCATCGCCGTGTTCCTCGCCGTGATCTACTATTTGTTCCTAATGCCCCAAGGCGGTGAAACTACTTTCTGAAGGCAAAATAGTTAGCCGTGAACGTCAAATGCTGACGCGAAGGGCGCAAGAACCGCGTTTCGTTTCGATCGAGGAAAATGCAGGAAGGAATCGTATCAGCAGGCGAGAAGCAATTTCCGGTGAATGGGAGAGTTACCATTGGCCGAACGCCGGACAATATTATCTCCTTTTCAGGCGACGAGAAGATCTCGCGGAACCACGCTTACATTGAACAGCGAGGGGACGAATTCTACATTGTCGACCTTGGCAGTTCCAACGGAAGTAAGCTGAATGGAATTCCCTTCACCGGCGAACATCATTTGAACAGTGGCGATTACGCTATATTCGGAAACTCCAGCGTGGTCGTCTTTTCCATAATAGAAGAAGATCATCCAGCGGAAGGCGACGAACCGAGCGGCGAAGCCGAAGCTGCTGCGGCACCAGAAGCCACACCCGAAGAAAAGAAAAAGAACCGTGTGATGCTTGCGGGAGCTGGCGGGGCCCTGGTTTTGGCAATGGCGATCGGCGGCGGAGCGATGTATATGGCCAGCGGCAGCTCATGTGCGGCGACCGCGAAGATAATTAGCCCTGAACCGGGCGACACGATCACAAAAGAGACCGAGATCGAGGTTGAATCGGACAATGCCGGCTGCGTTGCTAAGGCGATATTCACGATCGACGGGGCCGAGTTCGCTACAGCGAACACGGAACCCTTCGAAGCAACTATCGACCCGAAAGATCATCCCGACCTTGCGGACGGGTTCGATCATGTCTTGGGTATAGTTCTAGTCGACAAATACGGCGAGCGCATCTACGAACCGCCCCCGATAGCTCTCGCGTTCGAGACCCGAAAGGTAGTGGGTCCGGCCAACACCACGGTCGCGCAAAACAACTCGAACACCGTTCCGACGGCAGCTGGGAAGAAAGTTTCGCTGGTCGAGATCCAGCAACTGTCAGCCGCACTTGCGAAAAACATCTCGCCGAACTTCTCCTATAATCTATCGAACAAGCAGTTTCTTGAAGAGGTTCAGAAACGTGCTGCAGAATACGCCCAGGATGGAAATTTCGACAGAGCGTTTCAGTACCGTGATGCCATCAACGTCGCTTTCGTCCGCGAAAACGATATTCCGGCAGCATTTGGTTATTACCTCGCTTTGAGCCGAAGCAAATTCAGCCCTGCAAAACAAGGTGCCGATGAAGGCATTTTTCGGATGACCACCGAGTTTGTAGAGAGCAACAAATATAATGGGCCATGCGGAGCCGAAACGCTTTCGGATCCGAAGCAGGAATGCGCTGCGAAGGCCGCCGGGATGTATATGAAGTCTGTCTACATAGGCCTTTTTGAGCGAGATGCCGTATACGCCGCAGCCGCCTTCGGAAGATCACCCGCAGACGCCGGCGCGTGGAAAGCATCCTTGCCGGCAACTCGGAACGACTTTTGGAACATCGTGAAAACCCCGGAGGAGCGCGAAAGGATCGTTAGATTCTTTGCGGCGGGTATCGTCAGTGAAAACCCGCAGAAATTCGGCCTTAAGGATCGTCCGTTCGCCGAGTTGTACAAACTGGCCACGTAGTTCACTCCACTAAAACGTTTTTCACGATGCTCGAGGTCATCCTCACATACCCGACCCCAGCAGGCTCGCAAGAGATCCCGATCGATCGCGAACGGACCTCGTTCGGGCGCGGCACCGACGCTACTCATCGATTCGACGATAATTCCCTTTCGCGACTTCACGCGACTGTTTACCGAGACGGGGATCGCGTTTGGATCGTCGACGAGAATTCTGCCAATGGGACTTTCGTCAACGGCCAACCGACGGCCTCCGCAGGAACGCCCTTGCGTGACGGGGATACGATAAAGATCGGTAATGAAACGTATTTAAAGGTCTATTTTCGGCAACCGGCGCAACAAGCAACACCCGCCCCGCAAGCCGCCGCCGCGGCGAGCGGAGGGAACGGTGTCGCAGGCGTCGAGGTCGAGACCTCAGGCTCAGGAAGTTCGCACGTCAGCATTATCGCGATCAGCCTTGTCGGACTCGCGTTCGTGGTGATCGCCCTTGCCGGCGTCTTCGTCGCTTATCGGGTCCTCGCACGGAACGAGGTCGAGATCGCTGACGATATCGAAGACGATCCCGTTGTGACCACAACGAAGAATAGAGATAAGGACGACAAGCCGACTCCGACGCCGGGAACGTCCTCCACCGGAACGACAACGACGGAAACTCCTCTACCGAACACGGCGGACCCCAAGACCCAGCCGACCGGGTACATAATGCCCCCAGGCAAGAAGTATTTAGACCTTTCCGATAGCGAAAAACGTGCTTATCTTGGCGATCGGGCCCGGAAAATGGCGCAGGTGATCGGCAACCTCACCAGCGATGAGGTCCCCGCGGCCGCGCTCGATAAGATCAAAGGATTTACCGATGGGTACGCGAAAAGGGCAAATGTCGGGAGAAAGACAGGCACCTGTGGATTTGCGGATAACCTTCAGGCTACGTATGAACGGGCAAGCAAAAACGCACCGTTCATAGTTAAGGCGTTCAATGAGAAGGGAACGGATCCGCGGATCGGTCTGTATCTCGCGATGATCGAATCGGAACATTGTGTATGTCTTCAGAGTCCGACCGGCCCGCTCGGGATGTTTCAGTTCACTCAGGCCACGGGTAAAGCTCACGGGCTTGATACGAAGCCGGGAGCGTCGCCATCGAACCCCGACGAACGATGCGAACCGGAGCCATCGGCGAGAGCTGCCGCTTCTTATATGAAGTCTCTGCTGGGACGCTACGGGACGGGACCGGCGAGCGTGCCGCTTGCGATCGGAAGCTACAACAGCGGCGAGGGTGGATTGAGTTCAAACCTGGTCAAGGCTCTGGAATCTGATGGTGGACTCCCCAGAGATTTCTGGACATTGATCGCAAACGGCGACAAGCTGTCTAAACAGTTTCAGTCAGAGAATTTTAAGTACGTTCCGAAATTCTTCGCGGCTGCCATAATCGGTGAATTTCCGCAGGACTTCGGACTTAAGCTTCAACCCTTATCGACTTACTCTAAGTAGTTCGGTGTTCAAAGTTCAAAGTTCAAGGTTCTTGCGGCACCGCATCAACCTTGAACCTGTAACCTTGAACCCGCAGTTTGATGCCTGAGCTTTGGCTAAATTTCACGGATCCCGAAGGCGTCAGCCGCCGTGTGCGCGTTGAGGGCTCCAAGTTTGTCATGGGGCGACAGTCGACGTGCGACCTCGCAATTCCGGATTCGCGACTGTCCCGCTCGCACGCTCAGATCGAGCAATTCGCTGGGCGCTGGGAGATCATCGACACAGGATCTAGCAACGGCACCGAGGTGAACGGTTCGCCGGTGTTCGAGCCCACGCCTATCTACGACGGTAGCATGATCAGCTTGGGCGGGCTGCAAGTGCGCGCTGAGATCACCGAACCGCGCACTGAGGTTGTAAAACAGGTAGCCGCTTCTGTGTCTGACGCTCCGAAACCGAAGCCCGCCCCGGTGACGCCATCTGCTTCAGGCGGACGATCTGTTTCGATCGGGATTATTCTGGCGATCCCTGTGTTGGCTCTTGTACTGGTGTCGCTCGCAGGCGGAGTAGCGTACCTTGTCCTCGCACGAAATCCGACGGTCGAAGTCGCCACGGATAACGAGAAAGACGGCCCGATAGCGGACGACGACGAGCCGCCTACAAATGACACCCCCCCCGAAAAGACGCCAGTTCCCACTACTTCGAACGCGGGTCCGTCCAATCTTCCGGCGGCCACACCGGCCAATCTTTCAGAGACAGCTAAGGTAGAAGTAAATGGTGCGAGTTTCCTGAGGAAGATCGCTCAAAACGATCCGAAGATCTTCCTAACCACGGATCAGGCAAAGCGTCTCAGCTCGAAGATAAAGCAGATCAGTAGTTCGTCAGCGATCGCAGAGAATCTTAAATCAGCTAAGCAAAACGGGGCACAGCTAAAAACATTGGCGGTCGAAAACAATCTTCAGCCCCAGTTTCTGGCCGTCGCCGCGGTCACAAAGCTTGGAAATTCTCGCGGCGATGTCGTTGCGACCGCAAGAACGATGGCGCCTATCTTTAATAAATTGAACATCCAGATCGGCAGTGAACTCGCGGACGACTGCCTGCTGATGATCGCCGCCTACGAGCAGGGAGCCGCTGGCGAGACGATGAAAATGCGAAATATGCTCCAAAATCTCGCCAACGAGGTAAGTGAGAGTTCTCGGACCATTCGGACGATCTGGTTTCTCGAAAAACGACAGAAGATAACTGCGGCGGAGTTCGACCGGGCTCTGACTTTCCTTGCCATTGGCACACTTGGGCAAAACCCGAAAGATTTTGGCGTCAATATTGACCAACTGGACCTTTGATGAACCATTAAACCCGGAAGAGCTTCCAATTGCTATCTCGGATCTTGTTAATGGACGATGCTCTTACGCTGAATGAATTCGGTCGGCACGTTTACTAATTTTGAAACTCGTTCTACTATTGTCGCTGACCCTATATGAGTAAATACCGAAAGATCGTCTGGAACGAGGGGATGCTCCTGACGCCGCACCACTTTCAGCAGTTTGATAACTATCACGAAGAACTGTTGAACTCGCGGGTGCAGTCAATAATGCAGCATGAATACGGCGTTATTGAATTGCGGTTCAGCGCCGAGTCGATCGCGAACGGCAACTTTCAGGTAACTACTTGCCGTGGGGTTCTCCCGGATGGACTTTTCATCAACGTCCCTGACGCGGAGGCCGCACCTGAGATGCGCCCGATCGGAAATCATTTCCGAGTGGATGCCGAACGTCTCGGTGTCCATATCGCGGTTCCCGCCAAGAAGATGGGAGAAGCCAATTTTCAGGCGAGCGGCGCTGCTTCAAACGGGAACCTTCGCTATTTGCAGGAAGGCCGACAGGTCAAGGACGAGACGACCGGCTCTAACGAACAGGCGGTCGCTTACGCTAAAAGCAATCTTCGGATCATTTTTGACGACGAACTTCGTGACGGATTTACGTCGATGAAGATCGCTGAACTGCAGCGTACCCCTACCGGCCAACTCAAGGTTGCAGAGGATTACATACCGCCGATCCTCAAGATCTCGGCTAACGATTGGTTAACGGCCATGCTGCGGCAGATCGTGGAGATATTGATCACCAAGGGGGCGAGTCTTTCCGAGCAGCGGCGACAGAGCAACGCATCCCTTGCGGACTTCACGACCTCAGAGGTTGCGGTTTTCTGGCTCCTGCATACGATCAACAATTCGATCCCGATAATGTCTCACTATTTCCGCTCACCGGTGCTTCACCCCGAGCGGTTATACGAAGAGTTCGTAAGGCTCATCGGCCAATTGATGACATTCTCGATCGAGATGAACCCGAAGGATATCGTTAAGTATGATCACGACGATCTTCATTTCACCTTCAGCAATCTCGCTGCCCAGCTACGAGATCTCCTTGAGACGGTTATCCCAAGCCGGTGCGTCGCGATCCCACTTGAGAAGACCAGAGATACGCTGTACGTGGGGCGCATCGACGACGAACGCCTTATCAAAGAGGCGACGTTCTTCCTGGCCGTGCGGGCACAAATGCCGGAAGCGAAATTGATTGAGGGCGTTCCTCGCGTTGTAAAGATAGCGTCGCGAGACGTTATAGATTCTGTGATTGGTTCGGCACTTCCGGGCGTTGTCCTCACCCTCGCAAGTCCGCCACCGGCCCCGATACCGGCGCGAGTCGGCTTTAAGTATTTCCAACTCGACAATATCGGCCCCTATTGGAGCGGTATCGCCGGATCTAAAGTGATCTCGGTCTATGTCCCGAGCGACGTTCCGGACGAAAAACTCGAACTTTACGCTGTTAAGCCTTAACAAATGAGCGAGGTAGCTACAAAAAACGACCTGATAACATTCGCCGGACCGATCTTTGATCTGGTTCTACGAGTTAAAGCTGGTATCGTCACTCCGTCGCCGGAATTGCGCCCCAAGGTTGAGGCGATGTTCGAGGATTTCGACCGTCGGGCGGAGCGTTACCGCTTCAATCACAAGATCGTCTCGGTGTCGAAGTTCGGACTCGCAGCCTTCGTTGATGAGGCCGTCCTTACAGCCAACTTCCCGCTCAAGCACGAATGGGAGAAGAATCCGCTTCAGCTCAAGTTTTTCGGAGAGCAGCTCGCCGGAAACAAGTTCTTCGACAAGCTTGAATCGATGCTCCCTCAGATCGAAGTTACGCAGGATGCAGTCGAGATCTATTACTACTGCATGCTGCTCGGGTTCAAGGGCCGATATGCCGTTTACGAGCAGGAAAAGCTGCTTGCTACTATGCAAAACGCGGCGAACCAGCTCGTCAAAGTTGGCAAGATAAGATCGGTGGAGCTTTCACCCAACTGGCTGGCGAACGATCAGCCAAAGCCGCCCGAAAAAAAGGGAATGCCGATCTGGGCCAAGGTTGGAGCCCTCGCGTTCATCGGATTTGGATTCATTATTTACTTCGTGATGTTCCTGCTTTCATCGCAAGCGCTGCAGGAAACCGTCGAAAAGCTTCGAGTTTGAGCCGCTCTCTCAGGCAGAGTGTTGACCGACTGACAAGATGCAATTGCCGACCAGCAAAATCAAAACGATCCTTGGAATCGGCGGGGTGTGTTCGATTTACGGCGTTGTCGCTATGGCGGCGATAATATTCCCGTATCCGCGCCTTGGATATATGGAGCGGACGATCATTGTCGTCGCGTTCATCCTGCTGACTCTGCCGTTCGTACTTCTCTTCGGCTTTGTAATGTCTCGGCGCAAAAAGAAAAAGGAAGCTCAGGCTGCTGAGGCTTCTCCGAGCACGGGCGACCATGCAGGAGCAGCAACTGGCGAAGCGGCGGCAAATACGCCCGCTCCCGCCGGGAGTTACGGCAACCTTTCGACTGGCGCCGAGGAGGCTGTTCAATTCTTGAAATCCTCCAATCTCGGATCGGGCGGGCGCGATGCCATCTACGGGTTACCGTGGTACCTCGTCGCCGGTGCTCCGAGCGCCGGAAAAAGCTCGCTCGTGATCAGTTCAAATCTCAACTTTCAAAACCTCCCGAGCCAAAGAGCAGCCGAGCAAAATTTTGTTCGTCCGACCGCGACTGTGGATTGGCGCGTGACGAGCGAAGCAGTCTTCATTGATTCCGCAGGACGTTATCAGACTGAGGGCCTCGACGCCGACGAATGGTCATCGCTCCTCGAAACGGTCAAGAAGTACAGATCAAATCGACCACTCGATGGAGTCATCCTAGTCGTCGACGCTGACCGCGTTCTAAAAGCGGATGAACGAGAGATAGAAGAACTAGCAAAGGTTCAGCGTGCACGCCTGGACGAGGTGATGCAGAGGTTGAAGGTGCGTTTTCCGGTCTATTTGGTGTTCACCCACGCTGATGCGATCGAAGGATTCAGGGATTCGTTTTCGGCGTCCAAGGCCGAGGACAAGGCCCTCGTGTGGGGCTCGACCATACCTATCGAGAAGAGCGAGAATGCTCAGACACTTTTCGACAACGAATACGCCATCCTGCATGACTCGCTCATGAAGCGGCGCATCGCTCGGCTATCGGCGCCGTTCCCGCCGGTACGTCAGCTTAAGATCTTTAACTTCCCGCTTCACTTTGCAACGGGCAGACGTAAGTTCGGAGCATTCGTAAGTGCACTCTTCAGGCCGAACCCATTCAGTGAAAATCCGTTCCTCCGGGGCTTCTATTTCACCGCGACACCGGCGGCGAAAAGCGGAGAAAACGGCCATCGCACGGTAAACAGCGGTTATTTCACGGAACGCCTATTCAAGGACGTGGTGCTGCGCGACAAGGACCTGGTCACCACGTTCATCGCACAGCGACAGAAGCCGCCGATCTTCGGTTGGTTTATAACCTTGCTCTCTATCCTCATCGTAGTCCTTTTGCTGGGACTGTCTGCTGTCTCCGTCGTCACCAACAATCAGATGCTTGGTCGGGCTGAAGAGGTCGGGGACAGAATGCTCACGATCGTCAAGGCAGACGGGGGACGTAATCCGCTCGAAAAGAATGACGTCGAGGCGAAACGTGAAATAAACACGACCGAAGAGATGCGGCAGCTGCTCGCTCAGTTAGACGAGTATGAACGCGAAGGCCCGCCCTTCTACATGCGGTTCGGAATGTATTCTGGCAATGCGGTCTACAAGCGTTCGCTGCTGCCGATGTACTTTGCGGTCGTCGAACAACGCTATAAAAAGCCGATGGTCGCGAAGCTTGAGGCCGAGCTTCGAAAGTTTGCTGATAGCACTCCGGTAGCGAATTCCGCTCAGCTCACCGAGAAGGAAGAGCAGCTCCTTAGTAGAAACTACGACCTTCTCAAGGCGTACCTGATGCTTTCGGGCGAGTACAAAACACGGGCTGAGTCGAGCCATCTATCAACAGCTCTGGGCGATCTTTGGGCGGCTGATTCGAAGGTTCCGGTCGACATGAAACTCATCGCCCAGCAGCAGCTAGAGTTCTGGTCGAAACAGGTCGATCGGGACGAGGCGGATGTCCAGTTTCCTAGGATCAATCTCAATGGGAAGCTCGTCGACGACACTCGCAAGAAGCTCCAGGCATTTCCCGCCAAATATCGCTATCTGAGCCGTAAGGTCACCGAGATCTCTAAGGAGATCGACGAAACAGTGGGCAAGACGACCGCGGAGAGGATGCTGACAGACAAGGGCGCGGACCCGACCTTTATCGAGAGCAACTACTCGGTTCCGTCGGCATACACGCGTCCTGGTTACGAGAAGATGCAGATCGCGATCCTGGAGGCTAACGTCAAGCTCAGCGAAGACGATTGGGTGATGGGTGAGCAGGGCCGTTCGGCCGTTGCAAGCGCGACCGACGCCAATGACATTCAGGAGCGTTACTATCGCGATTATGCCGACCACTGGCGTGCGTTCGTTAAGAACACGAAGGTAAGGCCATTCAAGAACGCGGAGGACGCCGCAAGCGCCTTTTTGTCGTTCTCATCAGCTAACTCCTCCATCAAGGTCCTCGCAGGCGAGATCAAGCGAAACACGAATCTTTCGGGCGAAGACGAACAAGGCTGGTTCGATTGGATCAAGGGTAAGCTCTTCAAACAAAAGGCAGCCAAGGTTCCGGACACGCAACCTGAAAAGGACTTTCGAGCTCTCGTCACTTTCATCGGCACGCCGGAACAAGGGGAGAAAGCCCCGGTCGAGGTCTATAGGACCCAACTCGGCAACGTTCACAAGTCGATCGCAGGAAAGACTGACGCGAAACTCAAAGAAGATGGTGCAGCAATGGCTAAGGACGAGGGTAATGATCCTCTTAAGCTTCGCAAAAGCGAGACGGCGATCGCGGCGTTACTGGCGCCCTTCAAAGATACCCCGGCCGGGCAAGAAGTTGACGCGTTTCTTAGGCAGCCGATCGACAATCTAAAGGCTTTGCTTGGGGCGGGAGCCAAAGATCAAATTGGAAGATCATGGACCCAGGAGATAATGCCGGCGGCTAACGATGTCGCGAAGGGATTCCCATTTGACGACGGGGCCTCCGAGGCCGACCTCGCAAAATTGACAGCATTCCTGAACCCGACCGACGGCAAGTTCACAGTTTTTTATAAGGAGAAACTGGCAACATTCTTCGAAGAAGTCGACAGTAAGGTAAAGGTGAAAGAGGGTGCTCCGGTGCAGTTCAACGATGAGTTTGTAACCTACGTAAATAGTGCCCTTTCCCTTCAGAAAGCACTCTTTGGTTCAAACCCGACGCCAAAGTTCGAATATGAATTCTCGATCAAGCCCGGCGCGGGCACGCTGATCGAGGTCAATATCGACGGACAGAAGGTTACATCTGAAGGCACGGGATCTATCAAGGGCACATTCCCGGCGAGCGGCTCGGCGGAAACGGGAGTTATCGTTCGACAGGTATCCGATTCGGCTCCTGCTCCTGCGGCATCCAGCAATTCGAACACCTCGGCTCCTTCTCCAAGCTCTACCTCCGCATCGGGACCGTTAACGTTCCCGGGTAATTGGGGACTGTTCCGTTTCGTCGATGCCGGAAACCGGCAGCAACAAGCTGGCGGCGAATATACCCTGACCTATTCAGTTGGCGGCAAATCGTTGTCGGCCACGATAAAACCGAGCGGCGGAGACCCGTTCGACAAGAGCCTCTTCAGAAATCTGAAGGCGCCGCAGACCATTGTAAAGTGAGAACATTATGGAAGCCGCAAAACTTAAACTAGACGAAAGTGATCTCGGCGGAGCGATCGCCGCTGCGATTGAAACGGTCAAGAAGAAACCGACCGATGTTGCCACGCGTACGTTCCTTTTTGAACTCTCTTGCTTTTCGGGCGACTGGGAGCGCGCAGATAAGCAACTCGACGCGATCGGCCATCAGGATACTACTGCTGGCCTCGGGACGATCATCTTTCGCCAGAACCTGCAGAGCGAAAAGGCACGTGTCAATCTTTTTGAACACAGCACCCGCCCAGAGTTCCTGGGCGCAGTTCCGGCCCATGTCGAAGAACTTCTTCAGGCGATAGACCTCGTCCGCCGTGGGGAAACGGCCTCCGCCCGAGAACTGCTCGATAAGGTGGAAGAAGACCGTCCGGCCACGCCGGTCATAGTAAACGGCGAAAGCTACGAGGATTTTCGCGACTATAACGATCTAACGATGTGCGTCTTCGAGGCGTTCGTTAAAGATGTCTATGTGTGGCTGCCATTTGAGCAGGTCGTCTCGCTCGAGTTTCTGGAGAGGAAATCTCTTCGAGATGTTTATTGGCCGCAGGTCAAAGTAGAGCTTACTAATGGTACCAACGGCGAGATGTTCGTGCCTTCGCTCTACGTGAATACTTGGAAGAATGGTGACGACCGGATCCGGCTCGGGCGCTCGGTGGATTGGCGCGAACTCGGCGACGATGTACTTGTCGGCGAGGGGTCGCGACTGTATTGGATGAGCGGGACAGATATGCCCCTTTTGGATATAAAAACGATCACCTTCAACCAGGATTCGTAGAAAACTATTTTTAGTGTGCTTTTTTTTCCGTTTTCGGCTAGACTGTTCGCGTTCCCGAAAACTTTACGCCCTTTAACAACAGAACTTAGTAAGACAGGAGTGCGTTTTGATGAGTGATGAACTCCAAAATCCGCCCGTGGTTGACCTTGACCTTATCTTTCAGCCGATTCCCGGCGAAAATCCGGCGGGTGGAAGCCTACGATATTCGGGCATTTACGACGAGATGCGTGAGGCTCGCAGAGCCGACGAAAATCTCGCACAAGGCGCTTGGCAAACCGAGCTCAAGGTAGCGGATTTCTCTAAAGTTTTGAACCTCGGCGTTGATGCTCTCACAACTAAGAGCAAGGACCTTCAAATAGCCGCCTGGACGTGTGAGGCACTGGTCAAACTCCATGGGTTTGCCGGATTCCGAGACGGGTTGAAGATCTTAGCCGGCCTTCAGGAGCATTTTTGGGAGCAATTGTATCCCGAGATCGACGAAGGAGACCAAGAGAGCCGTGCCAATGCGATCGCCTGGGTTGACGAGCAGGTCGCACAGGCGATCAAGGGAGCTCCTTTCACAGGGGTTGCTGGATACAGCTATTCTGACTGGCAAGATTCGCAAAAGTTTGATTTCCCGGAGACTGCTGATGGTTTAACAGGTGAAGACGCGGAACGCATCCGTAAGCTCAAAGAGCAAGCCGAGCGCGAGCGGCGAGTGACTGCAGATCTCTGGCGAAAGGAGATCAATCAAACAAGGCGTGCCGCGGTCGAGGCGGCGAATTCGATCATCCAGGAATCCTGGCTGGCGCTAAAAGATCTGAACCGCGTTATAGAAGAGAAATTCGACCGCAATCAGGCACCCGCTTTGAGCGTCCTTACAAAATCTCTGGAAGACGTCGAATCTCAGATGAAGATGCTGCTGACCGCCAAGCGAGCAGAAGAGCCCGATGCTATCGAAGAGGACGAGGCGGCAGGGGAAGAAGGTGGTGAAGAGGGAGCCGCTGGTGGTGAGGGCGGGGTTCGCAAAGGAGCGATCCAAAATCGTCGAGATGCCCTAAACCGACTTAATGACATCGCGGATTTCTTCAGGCGGTCGGAGCCGCATAGCCCGGTTTCGTATATGGTCCACAAGGCCGTTAAGTGGGGCGAAATGCCGCTTGAACTGTGGCTGCAGGAAGTCGTCAAAGATCCGGGGGTGCTTTACCAATTGAAGGAAACGTTGGGCGTTACACCGGGAAGCGAGGGCTAGGACACGGGGCGCTGCGGAATTAGCTAGTTATGATTTTTTGAAATTAAAAGGAGAAGCAAATGCCAAAGAAAGAAAGTACTCAGCAGAAGATTTCACGGATTCGGCCGCCGCGCGTCCAGATCACTTACGACGTAGACACCGGTGGAGCAATAGAAATGAAGGAGTTGCCGTTTGTTGTCGGCGTTTTGGGCGATTTTTCCGGTAAACCGGAGGAAGCCCTACCCGCTATCAAGAATCGCAAATTGGTTGAGATCGACAGGGACAATTTCGATCAGGTGCTGTCCGGTATGAAGCCGCGACTAGCATACAACGTTGATAACCGGCTTCAGGAGGATGGCAGCAAAGTCGGCGTCGAACTTAAGTTCAACAAGATGGATGACTTTGAACCGGACAATATCGTCCAGCAGGTTGAACCTTTGCGTAAGTTGGTCGAGGCGCGTTCAAAACTTTCTGACTTGCTCTCGAAAATGGACGGCAACGAGAAGCTTGAAAATATTCTTAACGACGTGATCGGTGACGCCGCGAAGCAAAAGGAACTTGGAGATGCTTTAGGCGTAGGTAAGGAGGACTAAGGACCATGGCAACACAGAAAGAACAAGAAGCCGCGGTAGTAACCGCTGAAGCACCGGAGGAAGGTGGTCTCCTCGACAGGATCCTAACCGAAGGCAAGATGGCACGCGATGACTTTCAGAAAGAGCGAGCCAAGGACATGATCGCTGAATTTGTCGGACAGGTTATGTCCGGCGAGTTGACCATGTCCAAGAACATGGACCTTGCGATCAACTCGCGTATAGCCGAGATCGATCGTCTGATGTCTGCGCAGCTCAATGAGATCATGCACCACGAGGACTTCCAGAAACTGGAGGGTTCGTGGCGAGGCCTGAATCAGCTCGTGATGAACAGCGAAACGAGCGGGATGCTCAAGATCCGCGTGATGAACATTAACAAGAAAGATCTGCTGAAGGACTTGGAAAAGGCGATCGAGTTCGATCAGTCTGCGACCTTCAAGAAGATCTATGAAGAAGAATTCGGTACCTTCGGCGGCGCTCCGTACGGCGCGCTGATCGGAGACTACGAGTTCGGCAACCATCCACAGGACATGGCTCTTCTGGAAAAGATGTCTCAGGTTGCCTCCGCTGCACACGCTCCGTTTCTCAGCGCCGCCGCACCGGATATGTTCGGTTGGGAAGAATTCGCTGAGATGACTGAGGTTCGAGATATCTCGAAGATATTTGATCGCACGGAGTATGCGAAATGGCGGAGCTTCCGCGAATCAGAAGATTCAAGATACGTTGGGCTTACGCTTCCGCATACTCTCGGCCGCGAGCCCTATGGAGCCGCCACCAAACCAACGGAAACATTCAGATTCGAAGAGAGTGTTGACGGAACTGACCACAAGAAATACCTCTGGACAAACGCTGCCTACTCGCTGGGTACTCGGCTTACCGAGGCATTTGCGATGTACGGCTGGTGTGTGGCTATCAGGGGCGTCGAGGGCGGCGGTCTTGTTGACAGCCTTCCGACCCATACATTCGCGACCGACGAGGGTGAAGTTGCTCTGAAATGCCCGACCGAAGTCGCGATCACAGACCGACGCGAAAAGGAATTCTCCGACAACGGATTCATTCCGCTGGTTCATTGTAAAGGTACTGATTACGCAGCCTTCTTTGGTATGCAGTCGGCCAACAAAGCGAAGAAATACGACACGGATGCGGCAAATGCCAACGCCCGCTTGTCCACTCAGCTTCAGTACATGTTCGCCACCTCACGTTTTGCTCACTATCTCAAATCTATGATGCGTGACAAGATCGGTAGCTTCATGTCGAAAGAAGATGCTCAGTCGTTCCTGAATCGCTGGATAAGCAACTACGTCCTTGCTTCCGACATTGGGTCGCAAAAGGACAAAGCGAGAAAGCCCTTGCGCGAAGCGAGGATCGACGTTGCAGAGATTCCGGGCAAGCCGGGCTGCTATCGTGCGGTTGCGTTCCTGCGGCCACACTTCCAGCTCGACGAACTCTCAGTCTCATTGCGGCTCGTGGCAGATCTACCGGCTCCGGCTAAATAAATTCTCGCGGTCACATTGGCAAAAGGCGCCAATACCGCCGTCTTGGTAATGTGACCGGCCCGAGAGCTCAATAGCTTCGCAATCGGTTGAAAATTAGGCAACTTAAATAACACTTGGAAAGGAGAACTGAATAAAATGGCAACAGATATAATGATCAAATTCGAGGGCGGCAAGATCCCGATCGAGGGAGAATCTCTTGTGGAGGGTTTTGAGAAACAGCTGGAAGCAACCTCATGGAGCGAAGGTTACTCGAACCCCTACGATGCGACAGGTTCCGGACAGGTCGCTTCGCGAACCAACGCTCAGGATGTTACTTTCTCCTCGGCATCGTCGCAGCACTCCAATCTGCTCAAGAGATCGATGTACAACAACAACGTATTCACGAAGATCACCGTCTCGTTCTTGAAACAGATCGACGCCGCAACGAAGGCCTACGACGTTCGGGAGTACAATAACGCGTATATCACGTCCTACCAATGCGGTAAGTCGAACGAGTCGATCGCGTTCGAATCTTGGTCAATTCAGTGCATGGTTTCGGATGCGAAGTTCTTCATTCAGGATCCGACAACGCACGAACTCACGGAAGCGACGTCCGTATCGCTCGACCTCGCTGCAAGCAAAACCACGTAATTAACTTAATAAGAATTGCGGGCGCGGTGCCCGCAATTCTTGTTTATTGAGGTAACGATCAGATGTCGACCAGCAGCGGTTTCGGAGATCTCGGACTGAGGCCTTCGGTTTTGGATCGGCTTATCGATCTCGAACCGAACCTCTCAACGGAACCCGCGGGAAACCGCTTCTCCACACTTGAAGATCTGAAGGCCTCGGTTCGCCGTGATCTCGAGTGGCTTCTCAACACCAGGAAGATGGTGACTGATGTTCCGGAAGCACTCGAAGAGCTAAAGAGGTCCGTTGTAACCTACGGAGTCCCCGATATCTCCGGTGTCCACATTGAGCACAAAATAGAGAGCGCCAATCTCAGGACAGCAATTGAGAATTCGATCAGGATATTTGAACCTCGATTTCTTGACGTCACGGCATCTATGGAACCTATGAGTTCGACTGACCGGCAACTTAGATTCAGGATCGAGGCTACACTTGACTTAGACCCCGTGCCGGAAGCGATGGTTTTCGATACGGTTATGCAGCTGGGCAGCGGGGCCTTCGCCGTAAATGACACCGGCTCCCGCGGCTAAATATATACCTTGGATTTTTAAGAATTTGTGCGTTCTGAACTTTTAGAATACTACGAACGCGAACTCATCTTCCTCCGTCGCATGGGGGCAGATTTCGCGCGTCGTTATCCCAAAGTCGCGGCCCGGCTGCTCCTCGACGAAGAGAAGATCGAAGATCCGCATGTCGAGCGGATGATCGAGGCGTTCGCCTTTCTCACCGCGCGCGTCGGTTTGAAGCTCGACGACGAACTTCCCGAGGTAACTGAAGCGTTTCTTAACGTCCTCTTCCCTCACTACCTTTCACCTATTCCATCGATGGCGGTCGCTCAGTTCGGTTACGGATCGACTAAAGACAAGTTATCGGCAGTTCAAACGCTTCCAAGAGAGGCGAAGTTGAACTCGCGTCCGGTCGACGGAACGCCTTGTCAATTCAGAACTGCCTACGATGTACAGTTGATGCCGCTGGAGATGGAGTCCGCCGCTCTTGAGTCGCCGGCCCCGAAGGACAGCAGGGGAAAATATAGCGACTGTCACATACGCTTGAGCCTTCGTTGTTACGGCGAAGGTGCTCTTCACGAAATGAAGGTAGCGGAGACGGGGAAACGTCCTGAATTCGTTAGATTCTACATCGACGGAGACCCACAGCTCGTCTTCCCGCTCTACGAGATAATCTTCAATCACGCAACCAACGTCGAGTTTCGGCCACGCGAAGCGCCACTCGGAAATCGCACGCTTAAAACCCTGACAAATCTTCAGCTGAGACTTCCTGACCCGGTGATTCTGCCTGCGGAGAAAGCTTTGAAGCAGGTCGGGTTCGCACCCAACGAGGAAGTGCTGCCGCTAACCAAGAGATCCTTCACCGGATATCGTCTTCTCACGGAATACTTCTCGTTTCCGTATAAATTTCTTTTCTTTGACGTATATGGCCTGGACCTGGCAGCGGAAGCGAAGTTCGGCAGCCATTTCGATATCTTGATCCACTTGAAGGATGTTGTTCCGCCTGTCGCCCCAATAACACCGGAAACGTTCAGAATGGGCTGTACGCCGATCGTGAATCTATTCACGCGGCTGACCGACCCGATCTACATTTCACAGCACAAGTATGAGTACCATGTGCTTCCGGACGTGCATCGACAAATGACCACGGAGATCTATTCCGTCGATCAGGTATTCACGACGGACCCCGAGACAAACGCAGCCCGAGAATTTTCGCCGTTTTACTCTCTAAAGCATGCTTACGGTGAGGAAAGCGATAAGTCTTATTGGTACGCATCTCGCCGAAAATCACAGCGTCCCGACGACACGGGAACCGAGATATATATCTCCATGGTCGACTCAAAGTTCAAGCCGAACGTTCCGGCGATCGACGTTCTACATGTTAAGGCCACCTGTTCAAACCGTGACCTCCCGGCTCGCTTGCCGTTTGGCGGAAAGGAAGGGGACTTCGAGATCGAAGGCTCAGCGCTTATATCGAAAATACGGTGCCTCACAAAGCCCACCGAGACTGTGCGGCCTCCACTTCGGCACGCCGCACAGTGGCGCCTTATTTCACAGTTGAATTTGAATTACCTTTCGATCGTTAACAGCGATGATGGAACCCCCGATGCTCTTCGCGAGATCCTTCATCTCTATAATTTTGTTGATTCGAATGTGACCCGGCGCCAGATCCTCGGCCTGATCGGGATCGATTCGAAAAAGGCGATCCGCCAGATCGGCGACCGCGTGGGTACCGGCTTCGTCAGAGGAATTGAAACGACGATCACATTCGACGAAGAGCAGTACGTCGGAAGCGGTATGTTCCTGTTTGCGTCCGTGATCGAACGGTTCCTTGGTTTATACGTATCGCTGAACTCGTTTAATCAGCTGAATATCCGATCTTCACAGCGGGAGGACATCATCAAGACCTTTCCGCCGCGAGCGGGTAGCTTGGAACTGCTTTAGGTTTCGAGGTTTGGCCGTCTCTCGGGCAGAGAATAATTGCTGAATGAG
>JAQSDP010000423.1 GCA_029945985.1 bacterium
GAGGCGCTTTTCATCGAGTCGCTTCCAAGCCCAACGGCCGTCATCCATGATGTGGAATGGCTGCATCGAAGCGACCACTTTCTGCCCAGCGAACCGCTTTAGATCTTCCAAACGTAAATGCTGGGCATGCTCGATCGTGAATCGCCGATCCTGCGTTCCATCGGCGTCAGCGATCGCCTTGTAATAATCAAGGATAGTGGCATTGGCTCGGTCGCCGATGGCGTGAATGCGAACCTGTAGACCAGCCTTGTCGGCGGCCTGGATATCGGACCTCATCGTTGTTGTCACATCCGCCATCGCCAGGCCGGTGGAATTGGGGGCATCGAGATAGGGCTCGAAAAACCATGCCGTTGTCGAACCCAGGCTGCCGTCCGCATAACCCTTCAGACAGCCGACTCGCAGCATCGCATCGCCAAACGCGTGACGAATCCCAGTCGACGACCATCGTTTGTATTCGCTTAACGGCGAACATCCGTAAACGCGTGTCTTCAGTGTTCCCCGATGAACAAGCTCCTGATAGACCCCGATGTCCGTTCCGGCCGACACATCCTGGACACTCGTAACACCTAGTGAGGCGGCGTGATCGGATGCTGCCTGTGCGGCTTCAAGTCGTTGCTCCCAACTCGGCGGCGGTACAGCCTTATAAACATATTCCATGGCGGCGTCTTTGAACACTCCGGCCGGACTTCCACTCGAGTCACGGACTATCTCGCCACCCGAGACATTCTTGGTGTTCTTGTCAACGCCGGCTAACTTCATCGCAAGACTGTTCGCAAGGGCCATGTGGCCATCGAGGCGATCGATAAAAACCGGGTTATCCGGTGTGGCCGCGTCGATCAATGCTGCGGTTGGAAGCGCGTTCGGCGTCCAGTTCTCGTGATCCCACTTGCCTCCCAGGATCCAGCGGCCCTTCGGTATCTTGGCTGCAAACGCTTTTATCCGCGCTACGAACTCCTGCGGAGTTTTCGCATCTCGTAGATCAACGGACGATAGCTGCTGCCCGGTTTCAAGGAAATGCACGTGCGCGTCGTTGAAACCCGCGACGACAGTTTTTCCGCCCGCGTCTATCACACGCGTATCTGCTCCAACCATCGCCCGGATCTGCGCGTCCGTGCCAACTGCAACTATTTTGTTGGCGTTCACCGCAATTGCACGAGCGACTGGCTGATCGCGGTTGCCCGTGTGTACGTTCGCATTGACGACGACGAGGTCCGCGTAGGCTCCCTGAGGTAAACCGATGCACGAAAATGGTCCGACGAGAAGGGCTGCAGCGATGAATGATCTCATTTAGTTAATGTTGAACTTTTTGGTTTTTACGAAGAAAACTTTTCCGGTCTTCGGCTTTTCAGGAACGATCGGCGTGAACTTGCCCCACCAGGTCAGAACTTCAGACTTACCCTTCGCTGTCTTATTCTCTAACGTCAGCAGCAGGTCGCCTGGTGAATATGTTTCAAAGACGTTGTCCTCGCCGTAGCTTTCGAAGTAGATCTCGAGCTTGCTGCCTTTCACCTGCGCTGTACAATTCAGGTCCTTCGAGGTTTGGTAACCATTGCTCTTAAGGGTCGCCCTCGAACCATCGTCGGTTTCCATCACCACGAGTTCGTGGACGATGAAGATCGCGGTTCCGCCGGCATTACGCCCGCCGTCTTCATCAAATGAATAAGTGCCCACCCAATCGCCCTGAGCGAGTGAGACCGACGCCAGGGCGAACGCGAATACGAGCGATACAACTGCTCTCTTCATAGTAAACGTGCCGTGCAAGAGTGTATTCTAAGGACGCAGGAATTATAGCAGTTCTACAGATACAGGTCACAAGGAACCCTTCGATGCGACTTCATTCCTCAATCGCACCATTTATAACCATTCTCTTCCTGTATGGGGGAGTTCTCGCTTGCCAATGTACTGATCCTTTCAGAACGCCTTATGAGGAATTTAACGATTCGACGGCCGTTTTCGTCGGCGTCGTCAGCGGTCATACGGATAACATCATTGATGCTCCCAATCACGTCGTCGAGCGAACCTTTCAGTTCAAGGTCGAAGAGACATTGAAAGGTGAAAACCTTAGAAATCGAGAAGTTACGACCGGCATCACTCGCGACATATGCTACGTGGGCTTTGGGGCCGTGGGTTCGAGATCTCTAGTCTACGCGTACGGGAGACGCGGTAAACTGCATGCCTATCTTTTCTGCAGCCAAAGGTCTATGGCCGTTGATCTACACTTCCTCCGCGGGAGGCAACGGAATGTTAAGGAGCCACGGATCTACGGCGTAATTAACCGAGAGAAGCTTGGGGAATCCTCGCGGTGGCCTTTGCAGATTCGGGCCGTAGACGAAAGCATTGGAAGGAAGACTCTGACAAACGCAGACAAGTCAGGGCGTTTCGCATTTGCGGATCTTCAAGATGGAGTCTACTTGGTCAGGATTGAAAGGCCCGACGCCTCATCGAACGAAGAATACAGGATCCGGCTCGGCAACGTTAATAAGTTCGACGAGTTTCCTCATCCCAAGCAATCCGTTTTTCTCAGTTTCCCTATACGATGAAAGAGAAATACATCCAGATTCTGGGAATTACGTTGATCCTGATTTACGCCATTTTCGTCGTGTTTCTCTACGCTGCCGAGCCGCGTTCGCTTGAAGAGATCTCGTCCAAAGCGATCGAGACCGTCCAGAACGCCGCAACGAAGAGCCAGGTAATCACTGGCACATACGAGATCGATCAGGCCAAATTTAACGCGGGCCTGGCGGCATTCCGGCAGAACAATTTCATCGTCGCACGTGATTCGTTTGCGAAAGCCGACGTCGAGCGGCGAGACGCGAAAACGCAGTATTACATCGCGTACAGTTTCTACCGCCAGGGTTGGGGACGGCTTACGAACGACGATGCCCTGTTCAAACAAGCGCTCGAATCTCTTGAACGTGTCAATTTCATTGACAAGAACTTCCGAAGCGACGATGCCGATCTACAGCTTCGAACGCCGGCTGAGTTGAAGAACGAGCTGGAGGAAGGGCTCCGCGTAACTGCCGATGATTTCAATCCGCTAAAGGTTCTTCGCGAACGTAAATGAACGACGAGATCATAATAGAAGCGGACGACTTGGAGATCGTTGAGACCCGCCAAAGCCCGGCGATCGAGATCGCGGCGAAGCGTGGCAAATCCGATCCTGAGAATCTCAATGCTCTCTATCTTCGCTATCTGGTGCTGCCCACGATCTTTTTGACGGTCACGCTCCTCGGCGGACTTCGCATTGCGGGTGACGATGGTGCATTCGTCTTCTTTCGGCCCGCTCTAGTCTGTCTGATATTCGCCGCGATCCTCCTCGTACTGTTTGCTCGCTCGGGAGTCCTAATGCTCGACGGATGGTTCTCCGAATCATTCACTCCGCTAAAGAATGGCGCGAATGGCTTAACCATTGCGACGCTGTTCGCCGCGGCAACGCAGATCTTTAATTCTCTCCTTCCAGAACAGGGACTAACCTTCTGGATCGTCGCGTTCTGTTTTTTCTGGACGCTATGGAACAACCTTTTCGCGGACTTTGACCCGCGAAAGCTCTTCCGCAGCCTCGGCGGTCTTTTCGGACTCGCCTTTGTCGCCAAGTACTTGATACTCGCTAATCTGACAGCTCCCGCAGGTCGAAGCTGGTTTGAAGCCCTTACCGAAAACCCTGGTCAGGAAGCGATCACACGGCTCCTTGACCTTCCCCGATACTCGGGCGCGACCGGCTACATTCAGTTTTTTGCGGTCGGACTTTTTCTTCTCGGACTGTATTTCTTTCCATCAACGACAAAAGATAAATAAACCATGCACACAAAACTGAAACGCTCAGTCATCGCCATTGCCTTCCTGAGTACTCTTCTCAGTGGCTCTCTGGTCGGCATCGGTCAGGTTCCAAATACTGGTGGACTTGACCGGCAGCGGCTCGAACGGCTCTCAACCCAACTCGACGCCTATGCGAAGGACAAACTCCTTTCGGGCGGTGTCCTACTTGTCGCCCACAAAGGAAAGATCTCATTCAGACATGCGTTCGGCCAGCGCGATGTTGAGTCGTCGTCACCGATGAAAGAGGACGCGATCTTTCGGATCGCATCGCAAACGAAAGCTCTTGTCAGCGTCGGGGTGATGATCCTGCAGGAAGAGGGAAAGCTGTTGATCTCAGATCCGGCATCAAAGTTTATACCTGAGTTTGCCAACACGACCGTTGCGGTTCCTAAGGAAGGCGGAGGATATGACGTGGTCAAAGCGAATCGTCAGATCACGATCCGCGATCTGCTGACGCACACGTCCGGATTCGGATACGGGACCGGCGTCGCCAAAGATAAATGGGAGGCTGCAGGCATCACTGGCTGGTACTTTGCAAACCGCGATGAGCCAGTCGGAGCAACGGCTGCGCGGATGGCGGCGTTGCCCGCTGACGCACATCCCGGCGAGAAATATGTATACGGATATTCCACAGATATCCTCGGCGCGATAGTCGAGAAGGCGTCCGGACAAACACTCGAGGCATTCCTTCAAGATCGAATATTCGGTCCGCTGAACATGCCGGATACCCATTTTTATCTTCCCGAATCTAAGGTGCCCAGACTTGCGACAGTTTACTCTGCCAAGCCGAATCTGCAAGGCATTGAACGAACTTCCGATTCCGGAACGATGGTGAGCCAGGGCGCATATGTAAAGGGGCCGCGAAAAAGTTTTTCCGGCGGTGCGGGATTGCTTTCGACTGCCGGCGATTACATGCGGTTATTACTGATGCTGCAGAACGGCGGACAACTAGATGGGAAGCGAATCCTCAGCCGAAAATCTGTCGAACTAATGACTGTGGATCACCTCGGCACGATTCCCTTTCGCTCTGGCGCGGGTTTTGGTCTTGGTTTTTCGATCACGAAAGACGTTGGTCTGAAGGGTGAACTGGGAAGCGTCGGCGAGTATGGCTGGGGCGGTGCGTATCACTCGACATATTGGGTAGATCCGAAAGAAGAGCTTGTTGTGGTCTATTTCACACAGCTCATCCCCGCCGGAAGCATCGACGACCAAGCAAAGATACGCGCCCTGATCTATCAATCGATCGTGGACTAACTGGATGAAAGTTTATCTTAACGTTGCGTTGTTGTTCCTTGTCTGTGCTGCTGCCGCGGGAGCCCAGTCGCCTGCGAAGATCCTTAAGCAAGCTGAAAAGGCACTGGGCGGCGCTAAAGCTATTCAATCGATCAACTCCGTCGAGAGAGTGGGAACTGTCATACGGATGAACGACGGAGCGACCGGTAAGTATTCATCGCGGTCATTAAAACCGAACCTTTATTCCGAAGCTTACGATCTCGGGGGCTTTGAGTATGCGGCCGGATACAACGGACGCTCGGGATGGCGGCGAGACTCCCGCAACGGCCTGAGTACTCTGACCGGAGTTGCGAGTAACGACTTTCAGGCCGAATCGCTATTCCGCAATTCGCTGTGGCTCGACCACAGAAAGCAGAAAGCCAAGATCGTCAGAGCCGGGACCGCGGAGATCGACGGCAGACAGACAAATGCCCTCAAGGTCACAACGAGTAAGGGCGTGGACCTCAAACTGTATTTTGATTCGTCGACCGGCCTGCTGATCCGCGAAGAGATCCCCTCGGGAGACTCGACAAAGATCATAGACTACGCAGATTACCGGAAGGTCGGCAATGTACTTCTACCCTTCATTGCAAAGATTGCGACGGGTGAGGAGAAACTTGAGATCTCCTTGTCGGACATTCGCGTCAATCCGCAGATCGCACGAGCAGAATTTGACTTTCTGCCGGCATCAGGCGAACCCCTTCCAGACATTAGATCATTGTTGACCCAGCTTCAGCAGAACGAGGACGAAGTCGAAAAACTCCTCGACAGCTATTCGTATGTGCAGAAAAGCACAAAGCGTGAACTAGGAAAGGATGGCATTCTACGCGAGACGGAATCCGAGACGCGTCAGCTTTCTTTCTATAAGGGATATCGGATTGCTCGTGTCACTGAAAAGAATGGGAAGCCGCTGAGCGAAAAGAATCAGCGTGACGAAGACAAGAGTGCCGAAAAACGCGTTGAGGAAATCGAAAAAATAATCGCGAAACGCGAGAAGGCCGAGTTGAAAAACGGTCCGCCGCGTGAAGATGGCCCGCGCGTTTCGATCGCTGAACTGCTCCGCGCCTCAAATCTCGTCAATCCTCGCCGTGAACGATTCCGCGGACGCGATGTTATTGTTTTCGACTTCGAACCGAACCCCTCTTTCGATTACAAAAACGCGAAAAGTATGCTGAAGTTTTTTGGAAAAACGGCCGGCGTGATGTGGATCGATGAAGAAGATAAACAGGTCGCCCGGCTTGAAGCATACCTTGCCGACAGCTTCAATATCGGCGGAGGCGTGCTCGCAAAACTCCGCAAGGGCGCATCTTTCGTGCTTGAACAGCAGCGTATCAACGACGAGATCTGGCTGCCGTCGATCGCCGACATCAATCTCTCGGTCCGCGTTCTGCTTGTAAAAGGGATCGACGTGAACCAGCGCATCGAATCCTATGACTACAGGAAATTCACGACCGAAGTAAGGGACGCGAAGGTCGGCGCATCACCGTCCACCCAGCCCTAACGCCGAGCGATCGAAACGGTCATTCTTTTACCCGAGCGAACGATCGTCAGTTCGCTAACAGTAAACTTGCCCGTGATGCCGCGTGATGAGTTAAGTGGACGGTCGTCGATAGCCGAGATTAGATCTCCGCTCTCGATTCCAGCGGCAGCCGCGATACTTCCGTCGCGAACGGAAGTTACGGCGCACCCGGTTGCCGAACAGTTTGTCGAGATGCCGATCATCGACAGCACGTCCACCGGTGAGATGGAACCTTCCCCCGGAGGCTTTCCGTTGGCTACAATTGCTTTCCGTGGGTCGACGCCGTCCGGAAATACGGTCGAGTCGTCGGACGATAATCCAATGTCTTCTGATCCCCCCTGCGAAACTGCTCGCGAATTACCGACTCCACGGTTCACCGGAACCTGAGCAAGGGGAGAATTCACATTAGGCGAACTCGAGATGTCAGTAGGACCCGATCCGGGACCCTCGATAACCGCGACATCGAGGGACCCGTCCCCCACGGGCGGGACCAGATCTCCGCTCAATTCTCGCTCGTTGAATAGTATTAAGGATCCGCCGATGGCCAGCAGCAACAACATCGGAAACGCAAATTTCGCCGCAAGCAAAAGACTCGGCCGCGACAGTGAAGCCTCATCGCGACGCACTGCGATCCGCGAGCGAACTCCGCCTTCAAAGTTGTCAGGAGACTCGACCGCCTTCAGACCGGCTAGCATCCTCGATATTTCATCTTCGTCCTTCATCGTGTCACTCATTCGGCCCTTGCATGTATCCGGTCAACTTCTCTTTTAGCAATCCGCGGCCGCGGCTGATCCTGGACTTTGTCGTGCCCAATCCCAGCCGCATCACATCGGCAACATCCTCATAGCTTCGTCCCTCAATGTCCCGCAAAATGATCGGTATCCGATACTTCGGCGGCAGCGTTGCTATCGCACTTGCGATCACTCGGCTCCTTTCATCATCAACGAGTTCGGTATCTGCCAGCGGACGCAAATCCGGCGGTTGAAACTCGACAGCCTCGGCGTCCACTGACTGGAAGAGCCCCGTTAATGAAAGCACCGATCGTCGTTTACGCTTTCGCAGTTCGGTGATCGCCAGGTTCGACGCGATCCGATAGATGTACGTCGAGAACGCATAATTCGTGTGATAGCGATCAAGCGCAAAATACACGCGGACGAACGTTTCCTGGGCCAGATCTACCGCCTCTTCATAGTCGTTAAGGAACCGGTACAAAAAATTCGTGATCGGATTCTTGTAGCGAGACATTATTTCGCCGAACGCCGCTTCATCGCCATTCCGCACCTTTTCGATAAGCTGATGGTCAGACACAGTTCGAGCCGGCAACCGGACATCTTCGCCCGACGCACCCAGTTCGTTCGTGTCCAGGGCCATACAGTCCAACACTTTATCAGCTTGATTCCGATCGGAACAGAACACGGCCCGTCCAGTTCAATCACGCCGTTCGGGCCGCGAAGTTGCGAAATGATGATCAGACAGGTTTGATCGTCAAGACCAGGAATACCGTGCCGGTCGTTCGAGGCAACGAGATCGTCCCAATCAGCGTCGGCGGACCCCTCGGAACTGTGAGCTTGTCAGGGTAAGGCCGACTGACTCGTAGTTTCTTACGGCATAGCCGAACGCCATCGCTCCAGAGTGGCAATTACGATCTTGAAGTAGCTACTTTTTCGGCAACGCCATCGTCTCGCCTTCTACATTTATTTCAAGATGGCGGGTCGTATTGTCGGTAACGCTTGGCGGCACGAGATCGTCAGTTTGATAACGCGTAGGAGGCGGAATGAACTCTCGGGCGGTGGGTAGCGAAGCGCGATCAGGGGCCGATCCGAGGGGATTTACGGTTTGGGGAACGAACGCGGCACGGCGGGATTCAAGCATCTTGCGGGATTTCATCAGGTCTGCGACACCCTTGGCAAATCCAAAGAACGCGGGGAACAACAACGCCCACCACCATACTCGGCCATTCGCTACACCCGTGAAAAAAAGCGAGAGAGATACGACCAGGAATCCGATTCCTGTGATCATTCCTTTGATGCCGTCACCATACACCTCGTGCGGATCCTTTCGCCGAAGAGCGTCTTTCGGATCGCAGGAGATATCAACGCCAAAGTCGCCCATCTTCGCAGGCAGCCTCCCGGTCATCGCTGCACGGACGACTGCGACGTCCGAGCCGCAGCTTCGGCAGAACTTTCCGTCTTCAGGATTTTTGGTACCGCACTTCGGACAAAACATAATTCTATTCTTGTTTGAGATCGCGTTGTCGCCGGGCTTCGAAAAGTATTACGCCCGCCGCGACCGAAACGTTCAGCGAATCTATTTTTCCATACATAGGAATTTTCACCAACGCATCGCAATTCTCCGCGACCAGCCGATGAAGCCCGCTTCCCTCAGCCCCAAGGACGACAGCCGTCGGCGTGGTCCAATCCCAATCCGTGTAACTCATTGTCGCATCACCGCTTGTCCCCACCACCCATACGTTCTTCTCCTTAAGGTATTCGATGAACCGGTTCAGGTTGGTCACCTTCGCAACTTTTACGTGTTCGATCGCTCCCGCCGAAGATTTCGCCACCGTGTCGGTCAAACCAACAGCACGCCGCTCAGGGATGAACACGCCGTCTGCTCCCGCACATTCGACCGTCCGCAGGATCGCGCCCAGATTTCGCGGATCCTCAACCCCGTCCAGAATCACAAACAACGCAGGCTCGCTCGCCCGCACGACTAGCTCGTCCGCATCCACGTAATCTGCGGACGCCGCGATGGCGGCAACACCCTGATGATTCACGCCTTGTTCAACCAGTCGGTCAAGCCGCTCCCGCGGAACTGTTTCCACGATCACCCGGTGATCACGAGCAAGCTCAACGATCTCGTTGAGCCGATGCTGGCGGGCGCCATCTGCGACAATGATCTTTTCGATCCGCCGACCACCGGAACGAAGGGCCTCGAGTATCGGAAGCACGCCATAAAGCGACACAGTCCCCGAACGTCGCGGAGGCTCGACATCTTCGCGTCTGGGCTCTCGTCTGTCGCGTTCCCGGCTAAAGGTCTTCCCTTTCATATAAGCTTCCGCCGCATTCGCGAGTACCGCGTGAATTGGTCCTCGTTCGTTGTTGTTGATCCAAGGGCCCGCTGGACTCCGAACCAGTTTCTCTCGATTCCCTTCGACGTGTTTGCTACCGTTCGCGGCCAAACCTTGTCTAGAATTTCCAATTTGTTTGCGTATGAGCGATCGAAAGCAGCACCGGGAATCAATTCACGAAGTTTGTCCGACAACACCTTCACATTCTCAGCCGCGATAAGTGATTTCCTCTCGCCAAGGCATGAAAAATCGAACCCGTGTGGAAGAACTCGAAAGCCTGTTTCGTCTGAGGCGGTATAGATGTCGATCACGCTGTGGTCTGAAGTCGACAGATGCTCATCAAATTCCTTCATTTCTTTCCGTTTCTTCTTCAGTTTCGATTCGGCGGTAGTCGTGACTATCGCCCCCACGACGATCAGAACTACCTCGGAAGTTCTAGCGACCACGACCGCCTCCGAGTTGAACGGATAGAACGTCAGCGAATCCGCTCCAAACGCCACTCCCTTCAGCCGCACCGCCGGTTTACTGGGCACAAGCGAGCTATCCTCGACGCGTTTGACGGCAAGCCCGAGCCGCTCCAACCTCGCGCTCACCTCGCCTGCCTCTTCGGCACGGACTCGGAATATTGGAAACGGGGGAACAAGCCGTGCTACCGATTCCGCCAGGTCGCCATCCATCGCTACCGCCGACGCGATAGACTGAGCGTTGGTCCGGGCAACTCCGTCAGTGACGATTATATTGACGCCCGGCTCCCAGTCGTCCACCTCGACCGGCTTGAAACTGATGCCCGCGGCGATCTCTGCAGGTAACTCGAGCAGCTCGCCGCAGTAGAAACAATTGAGACGGTTCGGCGGGTTGGACCTAACGCACTTTCCGCAGGCGATAAGCTCGGCGGGCGAAAACCCGATTGACTCGGAGCGGATCGGGATACCGTCAATCGTTGGTGGGTCGTTTGTCATTATTCGTCCGAAATCATCGAATTTTAACATCAAGTTCGGCGAATTGCTTGACCGCGAACGGCCACGCGTAGCAAACTAGGGCATAAGGCTTATTGAGTTTGAGTTACATATTTAGTTTTCGGCAGTTACATTTATTTTGTTTTACCAAACGTAGATCAGAACTTTTTTCGATCCTCTTAGAAACAGGCAGGCCTTTTAGATACTTAGTACCCGTAACACGTCCGACAACCAGCTTGTAACTGCACCTCAAAGGTAGCCCCGACATAATTTGGGGGTCACACAATGCAGTTCGAGACGACCGCAAGTTCGTCGTGGAAATTCGGCCATCGCGGCCGCGTTGCTGTTTTCATTGACGGCAACAATCTTTTCCACGCGGCTAGGTTTCATAACATAGATATCGATTACAACAAGCTTCTCCGTATCCTGCTTGGAGACGGCCGCTTGCTTCGTGCCTTCTTCTACACCGGTGTAGACATCGGTGCGGAACGCCAGCAAGGCTTCCTGCTCTGGATGAGGCGAAACGGTTTTCGCGTGGTGCAGAAAGAGCTGAAGACCTTCTACGACGGGACCCGCAAGGCAAATCTTGACGTCGAGATCGCCGTGGACATGCTGTCGCTTGCAGGTCGCTACGACACGGCAGTGCTTGTGTCGGGCGACGAAGATTTTGTCTATGCGGTTAACGCTGTAGCCTACAAAGGCTGTCGCGTCGAAGTCGCCGGTTTCCGGTCGAACACCGCACCGCGGCTGATAGACGTTGCTGATTTTTTTATCGATCTCGGGGATATCGCGGACCTGATAAGAAAGGACTCATCGCAATCCAGCGAATTCGACATCCCGTCTTTCATGCCTGACGGCGACGCCCCGGAACCGGCGCTGCTTCGCCATCATCGCGATTCGTCGTCGCGTAATATTCGACAGGAGGCCGGTGAGACGCCAGACCTCGTAAGGGTGCGCGACGAATAATGAAACTGTTCACCTTGGAAGAAGCGAACGCATTGCTGCCGGAGATTCGCAGGAAGTTGCTGAGGATCCAAAAACTCTACGCGGAAGTCGGGGAAATGCGTGAACAGGCGGCAGCGGCCGCTGCGGCTTCACAATTCGGAGGCGGAATGAAAGGCGGCTCAGGCTATGTACATTCGCTCTACGAGATCGGCAAGATCACGACCGAGATCAACGCGGCCGGCGTTCAGCTAAAGGATTATTCCCGCGGTCTCATCGACTTCCCATCCCGCCGAGGAGACCAGGTCGTGCTACTTTGCTGGCAGCTCGGGGAAGGCGATGAGATCGAATGGTGGCACGACACCGATGCTGGATTCGCCGGAAGGCAGCGGCTCTAGGCTCGTAATTCCGTAAGTTCTTTGTTTGAAACCCTTTGCGCCGAAACGGCGCTTAAAGACCGTAAACGCATCTATTCTGTGCGCTTTACTATTGACGAGTTAAAGTAAAGTCTGATACTCTCACCGTTAAGTTAGCTCCGCGCTTAGCCCATTCATTCATAAATAGGATTGTCGGACTTATGACGTGCCCTGTCTGCAAACGCGAACTCGCACCTACGCTTTCTATCTGTTACGCGTGCGGAACGATGGTTCAGGACAGCGTTCGCGAAGAACTCGCGACGAAGATCGGCCGCGCATCGAAGCCTTTGGAGTTCAAGCTCGTTGAGCAAGTCGAAAAAGTGATCACCACTTCAGCCCCGGACGTGGTCGCATATGCTGAACCCGAACTAGTCCGCGCGGTCCCGAATCCTCCGATCGTCGAACGTCCGCAGGCCGCTCAGGTCGAGCGAGCAGTGCGTCCTCGGGGCGATCAGACCGAGCGCATCAGCCGGCACACGAGCCCGACGCTCGTCGGGTTTCAGAATCCGAAGTCGGATGTGCCCGACTGGAGACTGCAACTCCAGAACTCCATTCGTCAACGAAAGGCTGAACCGATCACAGAGCAGCAGCCGTTGATCCCGGGACTTCACACTCATCTTGTGACTAATGGTGCGACCGCACTGAAGGCTCGATATATCCCTGAGCCCGAGCAAGAGCCCGCACGGTCCGCAAATCCGCGTCTCGAGAATGCGATGAAACGGATCGAGGATTCCCGGCGAAAATTCTCAAACTCTCCCAAACTAGCGGAGACGACCCCGGCCGCATCTACGAAGAATTATCCATTCAATGTCGTCGAAAGTTCCAGTATGCAAGCCGCTTCGGCAGAATCCGCCAAGCCGGCAACCGTAAATGCTATACCCCGGCCACGGCTCGTGTCCAAGACGAACGTAACACCACGAAAAGGCCTGGACACTAACAAACTTCCGGCTATCGCAGAAGTCTCTTCGGCTCCTATCCTGTCCGCTCCGCCGATCGTTGAAAGAATGGATACGCCGGCACCCGAGTTGGAGCCGATCAGGATCGAGATCGTCGGCGTTGAGATCGCGCCAGTTGAGGTACAAGCTCCAGTGCTCGAACCGGAAGTCGAAGAGGTTGATGATCTCGCTCCGCTTTCGACTCGCCTCACGGCAGGACTGTTCGACGTGATCATCGCTGGGTTCGGTACAGCGATATTGATGTCGCCATTGTTTGTCCGCGGCGGTGAGTGGCTTTCCACTTCCGGCATTATTGCGATCGCGGCGGCATTCGGCATAATGCTGTTCACCTATCTTACGGTCGGCATCGGCCTTCGCGGCCGCACGCTTGGGATGAAGATCTTTTCGCTCGAGGTGATTGATATCGAAGCGAACGAATATCCGACGTTTCATCAATCTGCGGTTCGCTCCGCCGTTTTTATTCTCGGTTTGCCGTTGCTCGGGATCGGATTTCTCCCGGCGTTCTTCAATGATGAACGTCGTGCGGCTCACGATCTTGTTTCGGGTACGATCCTCGTTCGCGAGCTCTGACCCTTATTTCGCCTAAGACGCCTTTTGCCATCTCGTCCGGAACCACCAAAATGGCTCCGGGCTTTTTTTGTATGACGGGATTTCCAGCCTCTCACGGCTGGGTTTAGACTTCTATCTGCCAACAGAACAGACGTTAAAAAATGTGTTCTAAGTCTTTATGAATATCGCGAGCATAGAGCAGATCGTTCCGGAACTCCGAGCGGCCCTGATCGGCCGGCGGCTCGGAAAGATATTTCCGCTCTCACGGCATTCGATGGCGATCGACTTCCGTCTCGCTGATTCTCTCTACCTATTCATCAGCGTGGAATCAGCGAATCCCCGGATTTACCTCGTACGACGACGTGTTCGCGATATCGAGAGATCCTCTACAAATCCGACCGCGTTCATCATGCAGCTGAAGAAGCGTTTTGCCGGAGCAGGGGTTGTTGAGGTGGAGCAAATCCCGAATGAACGGGGTCTGGACATCCGGCTGGCGGGAAGGAATGAACTTGGGAAAGAGTTTAGTGCCGGGCTTGTGGCCCAACTGACCGGCAAATCCGCGAATCTGTTTCTAGTTGACGCAGACCGCCGAATAGTTGGCTCGCTTCGCGAGACGCGCGGCGACGGCCAGCAAGTCGGCGATGTCTATTCCCTGCCTCCACGGCCCACCGCGACAGTGACGCGAATGTCAGAGATCACGGTTACTGCTAACCAAACTCTCTCCGAAGCTCTCGACGCCGCCGACCTCGAAAAACGTTCGGAAGCAGAATTTCGATCCGCGGCAAGTTCGGCTCGAGCGAAGATAATGCGAGAGATCGCTAAGCACGAGAAGCTGCGATCGAAGTTGCTGTCGGATCTCGGATCGCATGGCGACGCGGATGGCTGGAAAAGGCTCGGTGATCTGATACTCGCTAACGTTGCGACCGCGAAGCGAAGCGGCTCGAAGGTTTTGGTGATCGACTATTTTGAAGAGGCGACGCCGACGATAGAGATAGAGATAGATGAGAACGATTCACTGACAGCCACCGCCGAGAAGTTCTTCAAACGGTATACCAAGGCCCGCAACGCCCGCGATGAGATCGCGAAGCGCATCGACGTGATCGAACGCGAACTTAGAACCGCCCGTGATCATCTCGACACGATCGATAAGGCGATCGAAGCCCGTGACATAGATGCCCTGACCGAAGGAATTGTTCCTCAGCAGACCGCAGGCTCGAAGAAGATTCGTGAAAAGATCTCGGCCACTTCCGCTGCGGCAAGAGAATTCATCTCGTCTGACGGCTTCGAGATCCTCGTGGGCAAACGTGCGAAGGACAACGATCAACTGACATTCAAGATAGCGAAATCGCTGGACACATGGATGCACGCGGCCGATTATCCGGGATCACATGTCGTCATCCGCAACCGCGATAAGAAGGAGATCCCGGTCACAACGCTCCTCGAAGCCGCGCAGCTCGCCGCATTCTACAGCCAAGGAAAAGCACAGCCGAAAGCAGCTGTGCATTACACGTTAAAGAAATTTGTAAATAAACCTAGGGGAGCGGCTCCTGGTTTGGTTAGCCTGGCAAGTTTTAAGACTCTTTTGGTCGAACCCGCCGTGCCCGAAGGCATTACTCGGCGACAACCTTAGCGACCAATTCTTCCATCTTTTTCACTTCGTTCTTACCGCCACCGCGAAACACGCCACGGAGATTTCCGTCCCGATCAACGACGAAGCTCTGCGGGATCCCGTTGAAGTTGCTGATCTTGAGCAACCCGTTCTGCATTGCGGTATCTGCCCAGACAAGCGTGTAGTTGAGCTTCATCTCAGCGGCAAATTCCTCGACCATTTCCTTTGTGTCACCGTCGTCAGTGTTGAGTCCGATGATCTCAAACCCCTTATCGCGATGCTCGTCCTGCATTTTCACAAGTTCTGGCATTTCTCCTCTGCACGGTCCGCACCAAGTCGCCCACATATTCAGCAGAAGAACCTTCCCCTTGCGGTCCGCAACCTTTGAGGTGGAACCATCGAGGTTTTTCATATCCGACTGGGCGACCGCCGATGCAAGCGGGGGATATTCTGATTTCTTCGGCTCGCCGGCCGGTGTGTTAGCGTTTCCCACTACGTTCGATGCAGTCTCATTCGAAGTTCCTTTTGAACCGCCGCAGCCAGTCAGGCCCGAAAACAGAACCGCTAGAACAACGAACAACGCGAAATTATTCAACATCCTTTTCATGAAACTTTCCTTCGTTTAGATAAGGTCCTGCAGTCGCAGGATGATCACAGTGAGAATAACCAACATTCCGAACATTAGCATCAGCACTATCTGGCTAACAACCTCGTTTAGCATCCACGGATGCAGAAACGTCACGTAACTGCTTAGATTCTCAGGTATCTTCTTTACGTTGCCGAGTTCCGGTTCGACCGGGGCAGGATTGCTCGCCGGATCCCTATTAAATGCCTTCGCTGCGTTCTTATATTCCTCGATCGCGACACGGAAGTCTTCGAGCATTTTTTCATTTTCGGCGTCCAGAGATTTGTAAAGTCCAAGACCCTTCGTCTTTCCTTTGGGATCGGCTCCTTCTTCTTCCAGCGTATCGAGCGACGAAGAACGCTTCATCGCATCGAACGACCACGCCGCCGGCATTGTCATACTCGCAACTTTGCTGATGCCAGCAGGAACGCCGACAAGCCCTGAAAAAAGTATCTGCGGGATCAGGATCAGCGGAACAAGGCTTGTCGCCATCTCTGACGTCCGAACCAGGGCCGAGATCAAGAGTCCGAGCGAGATTCCAACTGCCGCCGTCAAGACCATCGTCGCGAACTGCGGAATTCCGCCAAGAAATCCCGGCATCGGCATAGCACCGATCAAATCGAAGAACTTCAGCGGAACAAAAAGAAAAACGCACTGCAGTCCGACAATTATTCCCAAGATGAATAGTTTCGAAGCGAGGTAAGGCAAGATGCCGAGATTCACCATCCGCTCACGCTTAAACACCGGCCGCTCGCGAATTATCTCACGGGCTGAGACCGACGTTCCGAACCAAAAGGCAACCAATGCAAGGACGAAATAGACGAAATCCCTCGCCGAATTCTCACCCATCACCAAAAACGTTAGAAACGCTATCGCCGGCGCCTGAGCGAACAGGATGAAAAGATTCAGCTTGTCTTTCAGCAGCACTTCCAGATACCGCCGCGATAGCGTTACCCACTGACTGATCGCTCCGAAAATGCCGAGCCGGCGTTTCTTTCGCACGCCCGTCTGCGGCAAACTCCCGAGCTCTGCGATCGGCTTCTTGACGTTCTTTTCATACTGCGGCGTCTGAAGGAATTTCTGCTTCCATGTTTCGGCGGTGTGATCGGTAACGCCGCTGCGAACCGAATCGCCTTTCTCCTGAACCGCCTTCTCGATCGGAGCCTCGAGTTTGTCGTAAAGATCCTTGAAACTCTTGGCTCCTAGATACTCAAGCGCCTCCGACGGTTTTCCGTAGAACACTAGCTTGCCGCGCATCAGCACGACGATCTTGTCGAAGAGGCTCACGTTCTCCATCGCGTGCGTGGTCATTATCACGGTCCGGCCCGATTCAGCGATCTGCCGGAAGAGCTTCATTATCTTCTCTTCCGTAGATGGATCCAGACCCGAAGTCGGCTCATCGAGAAAGATGATCGACGGTTTCGTTATCAGCTCGACCGCCATCGAAACCCGCTTTCGCTGTCCGCCCGAGAGCTGGCTGACCTGCACGTCGCGACGTTCTGCGAGGCCCGTAACATCCAACACTTCATTCACGATCTCGTCGATCTCCTTCGACGACACGTCGCGCGACAAACGAAGCTTTGCGACATAGTAGAGCGTCCGATACACCGACAGCTCCTTGTGAATAATGTCGTCCTGCGGCACATAGCCGATCGACTGCTTCAGCGAGTCCAGATTCCGGTAGAGGTCTTGATTATTGACGAGAACATTTCCGCTCGACGCGGGTCGGTTGCCGTTCATCGCCTCGATCAGCGAGGATTTTCCGGCTCCTGAGGGCCCGAGCAAACCAACAAACTCGTTCGGCTGAATTGAGAGCGACACACCATCGAGCAGCGTCACCTTGCCGCGGCCCGAACGGTTCTTCACCTCACGAACGATATTCACCGCATCGATCCGAGTTTTGGCTCGTGAATCGAAAACGCTTATGTTTCCCGCCGGATCGGCCCGTATGATGAACGTGCCGATCTGGACACTGTCTTCCGGCCTGATTGCCTGACGCGACGCCCGATTGCCGTTAATGAAGACCCCGTTCGTCGAACCCAGGTCTTCGATAACAACGTCCGCACCTGAGCGTGTCAGCTTCGCGTGAAGTTTTGAGATCTGCAGCCCGTCCAGCGAGATGTCGTTCGAATCATCGCGGCCGATCGAGAGGCTGTTCTTGTTTCCGAACCCGACTGACATCAACAGTTGCGGCTCGGCGGAGGTACCGGCATCCAGCTTAGGCGAAGAGGCCGCCCCTTTATTGAAGACGATTGTCTTCGGCGAACCCGCATCCATTAGCGCAACGGATGGAATCGACTGCACTGAACGCTGTCCCGCGACGTCGGCCCCGGCAGGCGCGATCCGCGTGGGTGATAGAAACTTCAGAATCGGCCCGCCGATTCCGAGCGTTATCTCGTCATTGTGATAAAGCGGAATCGGTGACGTGATCCGCTGATCGTTAACAAGGGTGCCGTTAAAGCTCTTGTTATCGACCACGACGTATTCTCCGTCTTCGACCCTGATCTCCGCATGCTTTCGAGAAACGGTACCCGAACTCGCGTCGAAGATTATCTCGCATGCTGGCTCGCGGCCGAGCCACACGCTTGGCTTATTAAGCGTGACCGGTTGACGCGAACTGTCGTTGACGAATTCCAGCCGAGCGGTTTCGAAAGGTTTCTTTGGCGGAGCGGGTGCAAGCGGCGCCTGCACAGGCGTAGCTCGAATGGGCGCAACCGGCTGGAACGGCTGTCCTTGAGAGGCTACAGGAGCCGCGACTGCCGACGGTTCGAACCAAATCACGCGAAAGACCGGGCCATCTGTTCCAAACTGAAGCCCGCTTCCGACCGCGATCGGCATAGGCTGAACGAGTCGCTGGCCGTTCAGATATGTACCGTAGCTTGAGCCAAGATCGACAATGAGCCATGCACCGTTGTGAAAGCG
>JAQSDP010000424.1 GCA_029945985.1 bacterium
CAGTCATTCTGAATCGCGAAGTTCAACATCGCTTTGAGCTGCTGCATTTCCCGGTTGACGGTAGTGATGCTGCGCGGGTGGTGCTGTTCCACTTTCATTTTGATTGTCCTCGTTCGTTTCGTCTTAGGGTTGTAGACCTTCTGAAACTCGTTGACGTGTGTGATAACCGGCGTCGCGATTCGAGTGTTTTTGAACTCTTCAATGTCGCTCGCTTTAATGAGTCGGATGGGCTTCTTTCCAAAGTGCTGCTTCAGGTTCTTTACAACGGATTTGATGGAGCTGCTATCTTTTCTCCCCGACACCCTAATTCCATTGAAGTAGACCGCTGGAGCCAACCGAACAGCAGAATACTTTTCGGCCAGTTCGGCGAAAGTGATTCGGTCGGACTGCAGAGCGTCCGAGCCATGCCGGAGCATCTCGGCTCGCATCTCCTCCACGGCACCCCGAGCGTCGATTTTCTTGTTGATCTTTTTGTACTTCTCGCACTTTTTCCCGTACTCGTCCGAGTATTGAAGACGTGCATAGAGACTTCCCTTCTTCATCACCCAATACCGAGGATTCGCCCGCCGGTTGCTAACATTTTGATCGTATTTTCCCTTCATTTTTCCCTATAAGGTAGTGAAAACCTCTTATATCTTTGGATAACGGTTGTTATATCACACGTGGATTAAATGAAGCAAGCACAATATGTTATGAGGATTGCTGATAAGAACTGATAATAGATTTGACCCAAAAAGTGAAACTGTTAACCGAAGGGTTGTAAGTTCGAGTCTTACCTGCGGAGCCAATTAAAACAATAAGTTAGCCCGTCAACGTTTGACGGGCTTTTGTTATTTACCTACAGAATTACCTAACACAAACAACTATTACCTTGGTGATCCTAAATTTTGCGGCGAACCTCGCAGTTGGCCAGGTATGGCAACAAATGCTTTTCTTTTGAGTAAAGGACACGTATGCCGACCCGGAAGAATCCGATAAGTCCTGCGCTTCGTTTGCGAAGAAGCGTCATTTTCGAGATCCCAAGGAACTGCGATGCCTCAGCCTCGCTCAGCAATGGCTCAATTACGTGGGGTGAGTCAGGGGAATCAAGATTCGGTATAGGCGGGGTTCGATCGGTGGGTTCCGAACGTTGCGCAAGTGTTGGCGTATCCGCGCGATCGCGAAGCTTGTTTGCAACATCCAATCTCCTGGCTGCCTCAGGCGGCAACTCCTTCGGTTCATCGGGAGTCGCGGATCGTGACGGTATCGATCCGATAGCGATCCCATTTTCGGAAGCGATCTTTCTAAGCCATACGGACAGTTCGGCGGTCGAGTCGCAATCATCTTTGTTGTAGACCCTAATGTCCTTCAGAACAGGGCTTTCGTTCCAGACCCGCGACTCGCCGCTTTCCATCCAACGCGCATATTGCACGATTGACTCGGTTCCCGACGCGACATCGGTGGAACGTTCCTGTCGATACAGGCGCTCCACCTTCTTGATCGAATAACTGTCCTCGCCGATTCTCAGACCCTGGCGCACAATTTGATAGAGATCAACCAGGACCTCGTGTCGAAGCAGGTCATCCACCTCTTCCTGACGTGTATCGTGGCGCGTACTAAGTCGCCTAAGGGCGCTGAGCTCGTAGGCAGCGTAGTGGTAGATGTGCATCCCGGGATTGCCGCGCCACCGCGAATGGACCCAATCAACGAATCCCCCGAATGCGAGCTTTTCCTCCTCGCGGTCATGGGCCCACCAATCATGAAACTCGAAAGCTCCCATCGAATCGATCGTGGTCGCACCAAATAAATACTCGAGCCCGCCCGCTATGAGCGGGTAGCCTTCCATGTCGAAGAACACGTCGGCCGAGTGGTCCGCCGGGAGGGCCGCCAGCCCAGCCACTTCATAATCATTCTCTTGTGGAATTATCTCGAACACCGCTGAAGCGTCCGGGTCTAGTCTGCGCCGGTTGCGTGTCTCGTACTGAAGACGGGCCTGATCTGCGAGTTTTTTGAGTGAATTAGGATTGAGTTTTCTGACGTACCGATCTGAAGACTCTGAGAGCTGTGTAAGCGTCTCGATACCGGCGGCATGGAGCTTCTTGATCTGAGCGACCGAGATCCCTGCCACCCGAACCAAATGATCTCGTTCGTCGAGAAACGCGTCGGCGTGCGACGTCCAACGGCCGTGATCGGCGCGTGGCAGGGGCTCGGGCCGATCGTCCAAATTGCCGGTAAATTCCCGTTGCATCTCGAGTAACCGATCTTTGATGTACCGGTAATAATGGATGAAGTCTTCAACCCAAAACTCGACCCTCTCATCGTTGCCCAGGATAATTCCAAACCGCTCCGGCATGGGTTCGCCGGTCGTTTCAGCAAACATTTCGGAGTAACAACAGAGTTGGATCGCGTAGTATGGTTTCGGGGAGGCGGCGAGCTTCGTATCCCAGACCTGATAATTTCCATCGTCGTTCAAAAGAATGAAATCTGAAAAGCCGGAAAATTCGCCATCCGCAAGAGCCCCCTGATAGATCACCGGGGCACGCGTCGCGACTGCTGCTTTTGTCCGGTCAATCGCGTCACCGCCTCGCAAAATTTCCACCAGCGTCGGCGCTGTCCCTCTGAGTTCTTCGAGTATCCGGCGCTCGTGTTGGTTCCCCGTTTCAGCAATTAGTTTTTGATCCTCTGTTTCTTCATCGGGAACAACCGCTCCAGGATTTTCCAGATAATACCGGTCCATCCATGAGGCGAACGGCGAGGCAAGGTAGCGATTAAGGTCCGCCGGGGAGTAAGTTACGTGGCCCGAATGCTTTTTCATAGGCTACTAATATCCTCAACCCGCTAGTTATTAATCCGCAGGACGTCCGCTGAAGGTACGCGTTCGACTTTTCCGGGTTAACGGGATTCTGAGATAATACCTGATAAGTGCCGGCGGATTATACGTGTCATTCTCGGGGTTGCCCGTCCTAGAGAAAACTGACTGCCAATGGACGGGACAATATCACCATACCGTCGAGGTCACAGGCGGACAGGGCTAAGACCCATTGAAGTTCAATGCAAGAATTACTGAAGATCGCTACTGACGAACTCGCCCGATTTCTGAGCAAATATTTGCCGACGTTGTCAGCGGATTGGTGGAAAACGAGTGTTGTTGACCGCCTAACCTTCCAACAGCAGCGATTCGTCAGCGATCACAACCATGACTCGCTGGAAAAACTCGACTTGTCAGCTCTGCTACGTGTGCTTGATCAAAATTGGCATGATCTGGATCACCTGTTAAATTTTCCACGGGAGGGCCGTTCGTGGGTGAAGGAACTCCAGTCGGTTCGAAACAAATGGGCCCACCAGTCGACAGAGGAGGTGCCCCAACATGACACGTACCGTGACGCCGATACCTTGAGCAGGCTTTTTTCGTTAATTGAAGCAAGTCCGAAAGCACAGGAGGTCGTCGACTCAGTAAAATCGGCCGCCTTGACCGCGATGGCGAATGTCCGTGTAAAACCCACGCTGCTGAGTAAACCGGTCGCGACTGATAAAGATCCAGTTACTACGCGGAGGGCTGTACAAGAGAGTACCCATTGCCTTCCTGAGGACCTCAACGAGATCGACGCCGCGGTGAGGAAGCGAGATCTCCGTCCTCGGGCACTTCAGGAAGAAACCGGCTTAACAGGCGAAACTCCGGTTCGAGGCCGAAGAGAGTCTGATTCATATTGGAATACTCGCGTTTTGACTCATCGAGTCCTCGGGATGCACTATAGGACACCGCAACTGAACTTATATTTGTTGGAAGATCATATTAATTCCCGTACCTTCGGAAGGAACCGCGTCACGTATTGTGTTTATGTCGCCCCGGGCGACAGAAACCTGAATTTTGACACGAGTAGCGGTCGAGTCACCTTTGATGCGCACCAGGAAATAGATCCGGCACTGTTCTTAGGCAAGTTTGGTCTGAATGTGAGTCCGAAAGCTTAAAACGAACGGGCTTCACGGTTAAACCTTGGGGTCCCGGTTGTCTGCGGGCAATCTCCCGTCGGCCTTTCTTCTGGTGTAGGTCTCTGACTCCGGACACCGGTTGATGATGATGCCCATGTGCCAATAGGTATCGCCATCGTAGTCGAAATAGTTCTGCTTAGTGCTGTAGAATTCAGATTCATATCCGAATGTGTCGATATGTTCGGCTAGATCCGTAAACAGAGAGTTGTCGACCCGTTCGTCAACAATGTATTCGTGGGGCCACGTAGTGGCGTAAGTCTTCGCAAAGATCCAGGTTGAATCTTTGATAAACCGTTTCAGTTCTCCGGAAAGGACGTTCATTATCGGTATCCCCAAGGCGCCTAAGCGGTTTGAATTTATCGTCAGTGTACTTAAGTGCACCTCAGCAATTCCATCATCTTTTGATTTGAAGGTCCGAGCAGCCGATCCGCATGCGATCTGATCTGGTGAGCGGGGCGGTAATTGATCGGGGCGTCTGACGCTCCTCAACCATCACCGACTCATGCTCCGCCGTCGGAATATTCTTTCGCTTCGACTCGTCGTGGATGAACGTCCCGACTGATTTCTTGCTGTTTGCTTTCGCTCTTGCCACTTCTTGTCTCTATTCATCACCAAAAACTTCGCGAAGAGTCGTTTCATAAAGATCGGCCTTTGCGGCGAGCCAATCAATCAGGTTCGGTTGGCGTGCAGGGTCGGTGTAGTCTGCCTCCAGGCCATCAAAGAAAAAATAACGATCTGAATTGCCGAAGGGGACTCCGAGTCGCATGGATAGGTCGGCCTCTCTCTGACGCAAGCGCTCAGCAGTCTCTTCATTTGATCCGTCTTGGGCGGTACGAATAAAGATGCCGACCGATCTCTTCGCCAGCATCAGCGAAATGACTAAGCCGACATCATCGAGGACACGCCAGCGATTACTTAAGTAGCTAGCCGGGCCGTCCCTCACCTCGGCCTCAGGGACACCCTGAACGAATGCCTGCCAGAATGTAAATCTTCGCTCTGAAAGCTCGGACCGCTCTTTAGTATTTGCAGTTGCGGCATGAAGGTGACGCTCCCATTCGTTTGGCCGCTCCATTACTTCGAATATCGGTGCAAACGGGGAATCGCCGATGCGGACCACTTTGACCTTTACCGCAAAGAAGGAGAAGCCTTCCTCGGTGTGTTCGTTTAGCCACTTCAGGGCAGAGAGATGAGCCGGCCGAAAGTCTGTAGCGACCCAGATGATCGTTTTCGCATCCAGTCCGGCCAGATAAGTCATAATCTGACCAAGGTGCGAATGATCAGAGCCCGCGAGCTGATTTTCGATCAGGACCTTTGTATCCGTCGTCGGATCGCGAGCGAGAATGTCTGCCGAGAACGTATCAACCGCGACTTCAGATCCCTCGCCTTCGAGCTTCATCCCGATCGCCTCGCCAAGGCTATTGAGATTTTCGTAAAGCCACGGCGTGAACATGTGAGCCTCGTGCTTCCAGGCTTCGCGGATGTCGGCTTCGACCAGCTTTCCAAATTGCGGTGTGTCGTTCATTTTAATCTCAGTGCATCCGCGTCATGCGGTCTCGATCAACTTGCGGAATTCAGACTCGATCTCTGATTCGAGTCGGCCTCCATTTGATAGACGTCCTCGAACTCGGCAAACGCCCAGCGGCCGTGCGTGCCGAGATAGTCGAGGTGACACTTGGGCGGCGGCCCCATCGTGACCCGTTCAAGATGGGACGTTCGAAGAACTGCGTCATTCACTTGAATTGCGAAAACGGGTGAAATGCTAACGGAAACCGAAGCGTGACACTCACTATAATACAATTTCATGGGGAAGTTCTAAGTTCAGTGATTTTCCAACATCACCCGTTCCGTGCCATTTCCATGAGGGGGAGTTGGCCCACCTTTCTTGAACAATGTATTCGTTCGGCCACGCGGTCGTCTGAGCCTCGCAGAGATCCGGATCGAATCTTTGATGAACCTTCGGAAAAGACTTCATTATCGGTGTTCCCAAGGCACTCTAAATTTTGATTTTTGAAGATTCCGTCTTCGCTTAAATGTTTACATTTGCGAGGATTTCGAGTAAGATATATTTGTCATCAGGAGTGATCCGTAAGGATCCGGCAACCAGGCTAGGAGAGCCAACGGTGCCTTGAAAGCGGAGACGCTTTCGATGTGCAGGAGCTGAAAAGCTTCCGAAATAATTTCTCCGAACCAGTTTACGTTAAGCCGCCGATCTGATGAAGATTTGCGGCTTTTCGTTTGTTCCAGTCCGTTTGCTGGTGCGCTCAGTTAAAAAAAGGAGTGTGCACCACATGTCAACCAAAAAACCTAAACGAACGCCCGTCCAACTAGAAGCGGCGGGCATCTACGGATACGAGGCGATCGAGTCCGTCATTCTCGCGTCGCTTGTCACGACCGATCCCCTGCTGCTCATCGGAAGATGCGGCACGGGAAAAACTTTCCTCCTCAACAGCCTGTCCGCGGCCCTCGGGCTAGAGCACCGGCATTACAACGCCAGCCTGATCTCCTTCGACGATCTGGTCGGATTTCCATATCCGTCGAAGGAGTTCTCGAGGATCGAGTACCTTCAGACGCCGGCGACGGTCTGGGGCGCCGAGTCCGTACTAATTGACGAAATCAGCCGCTGCAAGCCGGAGCATCAGAACCGCCTTTTCTCGCTGGTCCAGGAAAAGAGGGTACAAGGAATCAAGCTGGATAAACTGATATACCGCTGGGCGGCGATGAACCCGTGCGGCCCGGATCAGAACGGCGATTGCTACGAGGGGTCGGAACCGCTCGATCAGGCGCTGGCCGACAGGTTCGCGTTCATCGTCGAAGTGCCGGACTGGGACGAGATGAGCGACAAGACGCACCGGGCGATCGCCGGTGCGGACGACTCGATCGAGCGGCCCGCGTTCGCGTCCGCTCTACGCGCCGAACTCGAATCCTGGCGTTCTGCTTATCGAAGTTTGATCGCCGAACCCGACGAGCGGACGATCGAGTACTGCCGGATCGCCGCGAACGAACTGGGAAAAGCGGGAATACGGATCTCCCCCCGCCGGGTAAGGCAGATCGTCAAGAACATCTCCGCCCTGCGTTCGGTCCGCGGAAGCGGCCGCGAGGAGCAGACGTTCGAGATGGCCCTCAACTGGAGCCTGCCCCAGAGGGCGTGGGGAGTGCAGGTTTCGGAGCATGTTGCACGTTCGGCCCACCGCACGGCTTGGGACGCCGCGAGCCTGTGCGGGACCCAGAAGTGGCTCAACGAATTTCATCTCGAGAGGCGTTTTCCGGGCAAGATAAAAAAGCTGCTGACGAGTTGTCCTGACCCCGACTCGGGAACGCTTGCAGTGACCCAGCTGTTGGCTCATGAGCCGAAGGGAAGGGCGGCGATGTTCGCCTACGCACTCTATCCGGCGGCCCTGGGCGGAAAGCTGAACATCGGAAGCGAGGGAGTTCCGGAAATTGGAAAAGTGGCGTCCGGGGTACTCGACGTTCGCGGCTCGTTCTCTTGGCGGCCAAACAACGGGACTTCCCGTCACCCGGATAACGCAAGGCTGCAAAACATTCTGGATGGAATGTCCGGCAAGCGAAGGGAGAGGGCGGCCCAGCTTTTCAACTACCTATTCATCAACGAACTTACACCGGTAGACCCGGTGGCCGTAGAGGAGGAATTGGATCAATGCGTAACTTGCCTTCGATCATTAACTCTTTAGATATCGTTCCCCGACCGGAATACCGGTTTGGATGGGGTGCGCCGCCCGCGACAAGAACGACAACTTTAACCGTCACGATGCTCGGTGACCCGGAAATGTCGGTCGCGTGGCCCCAGCGGGAACGGGTCGGGCTGATCTTCAAGGAGGGGGAAAGCCCGCTTAAAATGATCGAGACGCTGCTGAAAAGAGAAGGGTTCCGATCGCCGGAAGAGCTCAAGCACGAGTTTGAGATCCCGCACGCCCAGCTTACTTGCCGGACCATCGACGACGAATCTGATGGGTTGGTCAAAGCAGACGCGAACGATCCGAAAACGGTACTGAGGCAGGCACTGATATTGGGCCTGTGCGGGCCGACCTTTTACGATCCCTTAAAGGCAGTGATCTGGACGAATAACAGGCTGTCGAGAAAGCTCGATCTATTTGAGCCGGGGAGATGGTATGCGGATAACTAGGAAACACTTCAACTCCATACTGCTCGAGCTGATCGATGATAATCCGATCGCCTGCCGCGGGATACTGCGAGTCTCCAGGGTGGTCTTTACAAAGGCAGTGCCCACGATGGGGATCACGACCACCGGCAGTCCGAAACTATGCGTAAACCTGGATTTCGTAAAGAAGTATTGCCGAACAGAGGCTCACGTAAAGGCGGTCATTGTCCATGAGTTCCTTCACGTACTGCTGAACCACACCGAAAAGTTCAAGCGGGTGACCCCTTCCTTGAACCTGGCCCTTGACGCCGTTATCAACGCGATCATTCACCGCACGCTTGGGGCGGAGTACAGCGGGATGATGAGTAGCTATTACGCAAAGTCGAAGGGGAATCTAAGGCTGCTCAGGCCGATGGACGGCGGCGAGGAAGACGACTGGAAATCCAATCCTGAAGGGAACGAACTTTTCGATATATGGGCCTCGCTTTACCAGGGAAGACTTGTCGCGGACGATCTCCTGGACATCGCGGAGATCATCGGCGGTCCGGGCGAGGACGAGCTTGGTTTGGGAGACGCTACGTACCTCGGGAACCATACCGAGACTCTGCAAGATGTTGGCAACATCTCTCCCGAGGTCGAGACCGCCCTTGCCGAGACGCTCTCCTCGATCAGAGGCGGAGAGATCTGGCGGAATCCGATTAACCGCGGTGTCGGCGTCAATTACGGTGGGCTGGAGATCTCAGAGGCGGATAGGTCGATGCAGCTTTGGGAACGGGAGGCGGTAAAAGTGCTTACTCAATGCGTGACGCCGGACCGGAGTTCGCCCGCCGCCGCCGAGGCGAAGGAGGTCACCCTGCCGGTGCTCAACGAGGGCGATAAGCGCGGCTTCCTGCGTTCCCTCTGGAGCCCTTTCCTGCCCGACATGGTCTGGAGGTCGGAGAAGAAGGTGCGGCGCGGCACGACGCAGATCTATCTCGACGTCAGCGGCTCCATGAACGTTGAGATGGACGCGCTTGTCGCACTCATATGGCGACTACGGCGTCACGTCAGACTGCCGTTCTGGGCGTTCAGCGACACGGTCGAACCGGCCGAGATCAGGAACGGTCGCCTTGTCACGGCCACGACGGGCGGGACCTCGATGGACGCGGTCCTGCGTCACGTCGCCGAGACCCGACCGGGCAAGGCGGTCGTCATTACCGACGGCTACATCGAAGAATGCGACCGCGATCTGCTGAGGGCGGTAAGCTCTCAAGACATACGTGCCATAGTTTCGAGCGACGGATCCACGGACGAACTCGAACGGACCGGTATTCCCTATTCACAGCTGGGGAGGTTTGCATATGATCAGAACAGATGACGCGGTACTCGACAGGCCCCCGGACAGATTGCGCGATAATTTGTTTTGCGAGCACATCGAAGGACGATCTGGAACAGAGCGTTCGGGATTTCGGGAGTTAATATGACGAAAAAATATTCGGTGTTCGTTGACGACAACTTTCATGCTTACGATGAGGACGAGCGGTACTTAAGGGCAAGTACGATAGCGGGCCTCTAATGATCGAAACGGCTTTTCCCCTCAAGTCAGTCATAAAGTCCTGCAGGCAGATTGATGAGGTGGCCCATCTCGTCGCGCTTGGTCTTTAAATACTTGGCAAACTTTTGATGAAACTTGATTAAGAGAGGCACGCGCTCGACAATCTCTAACCCGCATTTCCTCAACGCGCGGATCTTGCCAGGATTGTTCGACATAAGTCTCACTCGTCGAAGGCCAAGGCCGAGCAGAATTTCGGCACATTGCTCGTAGCGGCGCGAATCAACGTCAAGACCCAGACGCTCGTTCGCCTCGATAGTATCTGCTCCCTCATCCTGCAAGGCATATGCTCGAATTTTGTTGATGATGCCGATGCCCCGTCCCTCCTGCTGCTGGTAGACAATCGCTCCGCAACCTTCGTCAGCGATGAGCTTCATAGCTGCTTCAAGTTGTTGCCCACAATCACACTTAACCGAGCCGAAAACGTCTCCGGTCAAACATTGTGAATGAATGCGCACGAGGGCTGGACTTTCGGGCGCAAATTCACCCAGCGTCAGTACGACAAACTCTTCGTCGGAGACGAGCGAGCGGTAGCCGATAATCCGAAACTCTCCGAATATTGTCGGCAACTTCGCTTCGGCTGCGCGTTCAATGGTTTTATTTGATTGATATTTTTCGTTGCCGGGAAATATAAAGTTGGAGGCGAGCTGAGAAACCAAACTTGCGGACCTATTCAATTTTAAAATCATTTCATTGCCTACTTTTTATTTTCTGACTTGATTACTTGTTGGATGGTTAGGACCCCGGTGCTTAGTTCGAACTTGTAAGCTGCGTTGCTGTTCCGTCATTATTTTTCACCTTCCAATTTATTGAGCAGCAATACTCAACACGCTGTTAGGTTTTCGGTCGTCCCAAAATACCTTCGCAAATATTAGATCATTGGATTCGCGACAGTCTCGAGGGCTGAGGTCCCGGCCGAATTGATTTGCAGCTCAGCTTAGCAATATTCCTGAATCATGGAGCCTAGAGATAATTGAGGTTGCGAGCTATGGCACTCGTTATCGGCCGGGGTCACCGACGCGACTCGAAATACTGGGAGATCTCTTCGTATATCGCAATCGATTTGACAGTTAGCCGGGACCTTCACAGTTTGACTGACCTTGAAGCCGATTCGCTTCTGGCGGTAGTCGTAGGTAAATTCTGATCCGTTCGTCTTCATCCAATACCGGAACATCCGCGAAACATTCTTAGAAGCCCAATATGTTTGAAACATCGATAGCTGAAATCATTCGTCAGGTTGATAGGATTCAGCCGACCGAATACGCACGCACACGCAATTTTACCCGCGGGGCGGTTACGCGGCTTTCGCCGTATATCAGCCGCGGCGTCATCTCGACTAAATTTGTTCTCGATAGAGTTGCGGCAAGCGGACACCAGCCGTTTCAAATCCAGAAGCTCATTCAAGAACTGGCATGGCGCGATTATTTTCAGCGCGTTTGGCAGGCGAAGGGAAATGGGATCGACGACGATTTGAAACACGGGCAAACCGATGTCGAAAATACGCAGATGCCCAAAGCGCTGATTGACGCGGCTACCGGAATCGAAGCGGTTGACGACGGTATCGAATGTTTATACGAAACCGGCTACGTGCATAACCATCTGCGGCTGTATATCTCGTCGATCGCCTGCAACATTGCGAAAAGTCATTGGCGCACGCCCGCGAGATGGATGCATTTTCATTTATTGGACGCGGACTGGGCGAGCAACGCGCTGAGCTGGCAGTGGACGGCGGGCGCATTCAGTCACAAAAGATACTTTGCGAGCCATGAAAACATCAACTAATACTGTGAAACCGCCCAGCACGGAACATTTCTCGACGTCGATTATCGTGAATTTCAGAATCTTGCGGTACCCGAGGTTCTCCGCGAAACCGAAAATCCCGAATTAACGACTGAGCTTCCAAAGAAAGAATCGATTAAAATCGACCCTTCACTGCCGACGCTCGTTTATAACTTCTATAATCTCGACCCGTTCTGGATGGCGGACGCACCCGCTAACCGCGTTTTGCTGCTGGAGCCACTCCATTTTGAAAGATATCCGGTGTCCGCCAAAACGATCGAATTCATTTTGCGGCTCGCCGAAAATATCGTCGGGATTCAGGTTTATACCGGCCAATTTGCCGAGCTGTCGAACGAATATAATCTGTCAGAAACTCATTTTAAGGAACACCCGACCGCCGCCCACTACCGCGGACACGAAACGCAACGCGACTGGATGTTTCCCGAGTTAGCAGGCTATTTCCCATCGTTTTTTAATTACTGGAAAGAGTGCGAGAGATCACTCTCAATGCGAAACAAATCACGATGAAGCATTACACAAGAAAGGAACTCGATATGCTCGAAAAGCGTCGCCGGATCAATCTGGTCAACTCGCTGAGCGGTTATAAACCAGCGAACTTGATCGGCACGATGTCCGCGGCAAAACAGACCAACCTGGCAATCTTCAGTTCGGTCTTGCATCTCGGAACGACGCCGCCGCTGTTCGGATTTGTCACGCGCACGACCGGCGATGTGCCGCGTCATACTTACGAAAATATTGTAGAAACCGGCGTTTACACGATCAATCACGTTCACGAATCTTTCGTCGAAAAAGCACACTTCACTTCGGCAAAATTCGGCCGAGAAACGTCGGAATTTGCGGCTTGTCAATTGACAGAAGAATATCTTGATGGATTTGATGCGCCGTTTGTCAAAGAAAGCGTTATTAAGCTCGGTCTCGAATTCGTCGAAGAAATTCCGATAAAACTGAACGGCACAATATTGATAATCGGCCAACTGCAACATTTGATCATGCCGGAAAGCTCGTTGCTCAAAGATGGCAATGTGGATCTGCACGCTGCCGGGGGCTCCTGTATTTCCGGGCTGGACGGTTATCACAGAGTAGAACGAGCCTATCGCTTTCCGTTTGCGCGACCGAGCAGCATTCCCGACTTTGATCAATTGTGAAAAATGTTAAAAAGCAAAATCTACCGAGTAAAATCTGCCACGTGTGCCAAAAACCTTTCGCCTGGCGAAAAAAATGGGAGAAGGTTTGGGACGAAGTTAAATATTGCAGCGACAAGTGCCGAGCTGAAAGAAAAAAAATATGAGACGGGCAACTCTGATCTTTCCGAACCAATTGTTTAGGAACAATCCCGCCCTTTCAAACGACGGCGAGGTGTTTCTGGTTGAAGAATTGCTGTTTTTTCGACAGCTTAATTTTCACAAGCAAAAACTAGTATTTCACCGCGCCTCAATGAAGTTTTATGCCGACTTTTTGACAAAAAAAGGCGTGAAAGTCAATTACATCGAATCGACCTACGAGCTTTCGGACGTCGGCAAGTTGATCCCGCATTTGATCGAAAACAAATATACCGATCTGCATTTCTGCGATGTCGTCGACAATTATCTTGAAAGACGCATCAAAAAACACCACGCCGACGTTAATCTGATTCAGCACGAAACGCCGCTGTTCCTCAATTCAAAACAGGAACTCGATCTTTATTTCAACGGCAAAAAGCGCTATTTTCAAACGAAATTTTACATGCAGCAACGCACGACGCGCGGCATTCTGATGGATAAAGATTCCACGCCGACCGGCGGCCAATGGTCTTTCGATGAAGAAAACCGCTTGAAATATCCGAAGAACAAAACGCCGCCGAAAGCCCGATTTCCCGCGGCTAATGCGTTTAGAAAAGAAGCGGAAATATACGTTGCCGCCAATTTCGGCGACAATGTCGGCGCGCTGTCCGGCGCGTTCGTGTACCCGACGACCTACGCCGAGAGCGACGCGTGGCTCACGCAGTTTCTGGAAAATCGGTTCCGCGAGTTCGGCGATTACGAAGATGCGATTGTCGCTAATGAAAATCTGCTCAATCACAGTTTGCTGACGGCGATGCTCAATGTCGGACTGCTTTTGCCGGGCGAGATCATCAAAAATACGCTTCTCCACGCTCGCGAAAACGCAATTCCGATCAACTCGGCGGAAGGATTTATCCGCCAGCTGATCGGCTGGCGCGAGTTTGTGCGCGGCGTTTACGAATACGCCGGAACCGCGGAACGCACAACGAACTTCTGGAAATTCAAACGCAAAATTCCCGAATCCTTTTGGACGGGAACAACCGGCATCGCACCCGTAGACACTACGATCAAGAAGGTCCTTGCGACCGGCTATTGCCATCACATCGAGCGCCTCATGGTCATCGGCAATTTTATGCTGTTGTGCCAATTTGACCCGGACGAAGTTTACCGTTGGTTTATGGAACTTTTTATCGACGCGTACGATTGGGTGATGGTGCCGAATATTTACGGAATGAGCCAGTTTGCCGACGGCGGTCTGATGGCGACCAAGCCGTATATCAGTGGCAGCAATTACCTGATGAAAATGAGCGATTACCCGAAGGGCGAATGGCAAAAGATCTGGGACGCGCTTTTCTGGCGATTTATGGACACGCATCGAGATTTTTTCCTAAGCAATCCGCGACTCGGCATGCTGGTCAGAACTTTCGATAAAATGAATGCGGAAAAGCGAATTTCGCATATCGAAACGGCGGAAAAATATCTGGAAAGTCTGGACGCCGGCAGCTAGGTAATATTTTTACGTATGGTAGTAATAATCGGGGCGGGCATAGCAGGTTTGACCTGTGCAAAGTATTTGAAAGACAAAGGCGTCGATGCCCTGATCTTAGAAGCGTCGGACGCGGTCGGCGGACGGGTGAGAACCGATGTTGTTAGAGGCTTCAAGCTGGACAGAGGTTTTCAAGTGCTTTTGACGTCTTACCCCGAAGCGGTAAAACTGTTAAATTACAGCGATTTACGGCTCAACAATCTGCCGTCGGGGGCGAGAATCAGAAACGGCGACGATTTTTTTGTGATGCCCAATCCGTTGAAGGATATTTTGACGGCACCGCAGGCGTTCTTTTCGCCGGTCGGCAGTCTGCTTGATAAATTAAGAGTTTTACAGCTCAATCTGGAAACGCGAAATGCCGTTGAGCCGGAGTTTTCAAGCCTGGATTCGAACTCTTCGACCCTTTCTTTTTTGAAAGATTACGGATATTCGGACCGGATGATCAACCGATTTTTCAGGCCGTTTTTCGGCGGGGTTTTTCTTGAAAGAGAGTTGAAGACGAATTCGCGTTACTTTAAATTTTTATACAGCCTGTTTGCCAAAGGTGCGGTTGCCGTTCCGCAAAACGGAATGCAGGCGATTCCCGAACAGATCGCCGGACGGTTATCGCCGCATCAAATTCGGCTGAACGTGCCGGTTATAAACATCAGCGGCAGAACTGTCTATTTAGAAAGCGGAGAAACCATCGAAGCCGACCAAATCGTTTTGGCGACCGACGCGTGGGCGGCGGCGAAACTGCTCGGAGAAGAATCTAGCGTGGAATTTAATAGCACCGTTTGCCTATATTTCGAGAGCGATGTCCCGCTAAAATTAGACGGCCCGCCTTATCTAGTAATCAATTCAAACGCGGACGAAATCATTGACCATCTGCTAATTAGCTCGGACGTTGCGCCGAGCTACGCGCCGGCCGGTAAAACCCTGATCTCGGTAAGCATCGTCGGCAGCAAGGACATTGCGGATGATAATTTGGAAAAAAGCGTGCTGGCTGAATTAGTCGAATGGTTTGGGCCGGAAAACGCCTGGCAGCACTTAAAGACCTACAGGATCCGGCAGGCACTGCCGCAGTTTTTCCAAAGTTCATCAGTCGCCCATTCGCTAATAATCAATGATTACACCTATCGCTGCGGAGACTATACGGCCTACCCGTCGCTTAACGCCGCAATGAAAACGGGACGGGAGGTTGCTGGAATGCTGCATCAATAATTTATGATTTGGCTCAATCGAAACGGCGAAACTGCTCGGAGAAGAAATTGCGGTAGCGTTTGCTTTTGGCTTGGTCGCTGTACATCGCCGAAGGATACGCGAACCGCGAAAGGAAATACTTTCCGATCCCGTAGAAGCGTCCGACATCGTTTGCCGGTATTAGGACAAATGAAATACCATTCGCGTCCGCCAAAGTGCTTAGGAATGCTTTCCAGCCGAACGCGATAGAGAAGTTCGACAAGTCGGCGACCCAGACGATGCCTGCCGGTACGTTCGGCTACTGGCCTGCCGGAATGCGCCACTTCACTTGGGCAATTGTCTAGCCCGAAGCCTATTTGACAATCTGTGCTAAAAGGATCAAGTTTTAAGTTAAATCGAGTCTAGCTTAGCTCCATTATCAGCCTACCGGAAACCGCCGGGCTTTCTGATCTTAACAAGCAGTACTAATTGAGTCGTGAAAAACGTTTACCAAGGAATTTTTGAATTCCAAAGGTAGGCATTGTCTCCTATAGCTTTACTTAGCCGTGCCGGTCGAAAAAAAACCGTCACAAGATCAAGAGGAAAAAATGAGTAGTACAAAGAATATTGTTGAAACCGCAATTGATGCGGGAAGTTTCAAAACGCTTGCTGCCGCTTTGACAGCAGCCGGTTTGGTGGAAACCCTTCAAGGTGAGGGACCATTTACGGTTTTTGCGCCGACTGATGATGCATTTGCTAAGGTTCCCGCAGACACGCTGACTGATCTGCTCAAGCCCGAAAATAAAGACAAGCTCGTCGGAATTCTGACATATCACGTAGTCACTGGAAAAGTTTTGGCGGCTGATGTCTCAAAATTAAAATCTGCCAAAACCGTCAACGGTCAGGAAGTTAAAATTGACGCTACTGAGGGCGTCAAAATTAATGATGCCACCGTTACAACTGCGGATGTCGAAGCAAGCAATGGCATCATCCACATAATCGACACGGTTTTGCTGCCCTCGGCGGCAGCTGGCGCATAAAAAAAACCTGTTCATAACTGGAAAGCCGATGGCAATCGTTAAGAATGTTCATCGGCTTTCCCGCCAATATCGATAAAACTGCGATAGATGAATTACGGAGAAAATATGTTTGCTAAATCTGATTATTTCATTTTGGGTGCCGCTTTTATTTCGTTTCTTTTTTCGATTTCGTTGTGGTTCGGAATTTTTGGATCTAATCAAAAAGATGCGGGAATTTTTGTAGGATTGTGGGTACCGTCAATTCTCACCCTCGGTCTATATTTCAAACTAAAGAATGGAAGGATGTAATTCGTGACAGATTACACTATTTTCGCCGTCGGTCTTTTTGTGACGCTATTAGTTTGCGCTGGACTCTTCTATGCAACCGCGGCTGAAATGGTGGCACATTCACATCACAAGACAGATAAGCGCAAAAGATCTACAGCCGAGCAAGACGAGGTAGAAAAAGAGATCTGATCTTAATGCTTGAGATGAGCAAACGAATTGTAATAGCCGGGGCAAGCAATCGCCGTCTGATGAGAAACACCGCACGCCTCTGCAACGGCTGTGAGCGTCATCGTGGATTCACAGTAGAGCCGAACGATCTTCTCTTCTATTTCAGGAGCTGTGCGCACAGTGAAAAGAATAATATCGAAAGCGTAGCCTAAGTCTTCCGCGTCACCCTTACCTTATCCTCGCTTATGACGCTCACGGAGACCTTGATGCCAATAATTTTGGCCATGCCGTAATACCTTACGTAAGCTTGCCTAGTATTTGGATTTACCCGCGGTAGTTCGAGCGATTCGCCTACTTTTAGCTTCCCAAGTTCGGGAAAGACGACCCTTCCTCCTCCTCTCCTGATCTTGACGCCCTGAGATCGCAGCGATCGGGCCACTGTCGCCCCTGATGCATTTAGAACCTTCGCGATCTGTCGCACCGATTTATTCTCGTCAACATACATGCGAAGCATGTCGTCTTTCCGTTGGACCATCTTTTCCGCTAACGGTCTCGACCCCTTCTGATCTGCGGTCACTCCGACATCCTGTAAGACGTTGCAGACAGTCTGACGCGAGAAGGCGATCTTTTCGCCGATCTCTCTCAACGTCAGACCTTCATCGACGTACATCCTGACGATGTCAGTCTGCATGTCCCAGGCAGGAGATCTTTGGTTCGATTTCGCTTTCAGAAAATTACTTGACCTCCGTAATACGACCCCCGGGAGCGACCATGGCACGGATCACAATATCCTTTCCGCCTTGCTTTCCGGGTATCTCGATGACTTCGTCGAGTTTCATAGCCGCGTATTTCTCTGCCCACCTTCTGCGGGATTCAATGTCGGAATGCCGCGATCGTTCCCGCTCAGCTTCTCGATCAGCAGACTCCTCCTGAAGCCTCACGGCCATTTGTCGATTCTGCTCGGCCCTCTCTTTCGAGCTTGCCGGGCGTCCGACATATCCTGAATGAAGCGGATGCCGCTGATCTTGGGCGGGACGGTCGCTGGTGTTTTAGGAGTCTTTATTATTTTGGGAGCCGTCTTCTCAAAGGTGAGTCCGCCGGTCGTTCCCGCACCGGTGCCGGTCGCCGAGTCAACGACCGTGCAAGCCGAGCGTGCCACCCGTCGGACGGCCGCCGCAACGATGCAGATCGAATACTCGAAGACGCTGAAACCGTTGACCATGTCCTCGACCGGTGATCGTGACGAGACCTTGTTCGTAAGCTCGCCGATGGTCAACGATAAGTGGGTTGCCGCGTTCAGGAAGTCCAGGTTTAACCAGCTCCGCACGAGTGGCTTCCAATGGGTGAAGATCACGGACGGCAAGAAGGAATGGATCGAACGGCCTTGATGATGAACATCGAAAAATTGCTTCGCGTTTCAGGTCGTTGATGTCCACTTCGAATATGTTCGTGGTGCCGTTGGCTCGGGCTGGCATCGCCGAGACTCAACCAGTCATCGACGCCATCGCGGAAGCTGCGTGTGGTGCTCCTTACGATATAACTTGTTCGTATTTTCTTTGCGATTTGTGATGGCGTTGGTTTTCGGCTACGTCACCCGGAAATTGCGCATCATTCCCATGTCCTCGTGTTCTAAGATATGACAAT
>JAQSDP010000425.1:0-10358 GCA_029945985.1 bacterium
TCTCGTAATGGAGACGATCGATTACCTCGTCAGTGTCGGCGGGTCAGCGGGAGCCTCGAGTGTTGTGGAGTATGTGATGAACATACAGAACGCCAACGATGTGATGTCGCGGGCGCTCGTCTCGGACCTGTGCGAACGCGATCCGCGGATCAGCGTCGACGGCGATACCGTATCACTCCACGAACCCGACCGCGATTCGATCGATCTTTCGCAAGCGAGCTACGTCGTGCTCGATCTTGAAACGACGGGAGCAAAAGCTCCGCCGTGCCGCATTATCGAGATCGGAGCGTTTCGCGTTTCGGGAGGAGCGATCGTCGATGAATTTAACACGCTCGTAAATCCTGAGACAGTCATTCCAGACTTTATCTCGTCACTCACCGGTATAAGCAACGAAATGGTCCGGACGGCTCCTAAGTTCGATGAGGTGGTCGCCGGCTTTCTTGAGTTCCTCGGCGATTCGATATTGGTCGCTCACAATTATGCGTTCGACTTGGCATTTCTGAATCACGAGATCGCAAAAATTCACGAAGACTGCTCGATCTGGAACCCTACGCTGTGCACTGTCGAGCTATCGCGGACGGTGCTGCCGGATATTGAAAATCACAAGCTGAAGACGCTTGCTAACTATTACTCGGTGGATCTGATCAACCATCACCGTGCAGGCGACGACGCACACGCGACCGCCAAGATCTTTATAAATTTATTAGAGAGTATGCACGAACAAGGCGTCCGCAGTTACGGAGCCGCCAGAAAGTTCGGCCGCAAAAAGCATTATGCAAGACGCCAAGCTGCAGCCTGAAAACCTGCAAGGTTTAGACATTCGCTCCACTCCGCGAGAGGAGATGGAGCTTTTTCCATTGGACACGTTCCGCTATGAATATCCGGGTAAAGAGATATGGGTCGAGTTCGAAATGCCGGAGTTTACGGCTATCTGCCCGTTCTCCGATTTTCCCGACTTCGCGGTCATCAAGCTCAAATACGTTCCCAACGAACGCTGTATTGAGCTCAAGAGCCTTAAGCTGTATATCAACTCGTTCCGCAACGTAAAGGTCTTTCACGAACACGTGATCAACATGATCCTGGACGATTTCGTCGCCGCGTGCGATCCGATTCGGGTCGAGCTCGAAGGGGATTTCCACGTACGCGGAAACATCAGGACTGTCGTTCGGGCGAGCTATAGGAAGGATCAAGACAATCGCCTTTTCGCGGCTATCTAACGGCTTAATGAACCGTCGCGACCATCGCCTTCGGATGCGAGCCGAGATGTTTTTGACAGGCGGATGCAACCAAAAGTTCGATCTCAGCACGCAAGACGACTTCATCCGCGGCGTTTGCGTTGGTGATCTCCGAAACAATTAGAAATTTCGATTTTTCCAGCAGGTTCTGTTCGCGGAATGAGAGTTTCTTTTCGTGGCTGAGATACGTGAGTTTCTTTAGAACGTCCGCCGCTTGAAACACGTCACCGGACTGGAGTTGGTGCATGAATTCCTTCGAACGCATCTTCCAATCACATGAGATCTCTTCGAAATCTGCCGAGAGGCGAGTAATGAGTTTCTTGCACTGAAGGGACGAGATGACGGGGCGAATACCGACAGTTTCGGCGTTTGCGGTCGGGACGAAGATGATCGAATTATCGTTGAGAACCCTGAGCGAGTAGAAATCTATCGAGTTACCGCCAACGTGTTTCTGCTGAACGCCCTCGACCATACACACACCCTGATTCGGGTATGCGACTTTCTGACCGATACTGAGCTGCATCTGCCTCTTCCTCCAACCGGCCAAAAACGACCGGCGTCAGCCGCGTTTCAAAACGCGAATGCCCTGCGGGTTCTGAGAATTCAATCGTGCCCTTAGTATAGCACACTGACCATTTCGCTGAAAGAGTTTTGTTGGAGCTGTAACCGCTTAGTTTGCAGGGAGTTCGATGTGAAACACTGTACCCCGGCCCAGTTCTGATTCCACCGAAACCTCGCCGCCGTGAAGGCGCGAAAGGTGTTTGACGATCGCGAGTCCAAGTCCCGTGCCGCCGACTTCGCGAGTCCGCCCACGGTCAAGACGGTAAAAGCGTTCGAAGATGCGACCCAGATGCTCGGACATAATTCCCTCGCCGGTGTCGGCCACCGAGATCACCGAACGACCATTCGTCTGCTTCAGAGTTACTTCAACGCTGCCCGACGTTCGATTGAATTTGATCGCGTTGTCGATCAGATTCGTCAGCATCTGCTCAAGCCTTCCAAGGTCCGCGCAAACGCGCCCTTCCGGGTCGATGTCGTGCGAAAGTATTATCTCTCGCTGAAGAGCCTTAGCGGAAAGCGAATCGAATATCTCGCTGACGAGGTGAGCAACGCGAACGTGGCTCTTGTCGATCGAGACATTGCCCGATTCGATGAGTGAAAGTTCGAGAATATCGGCGATCAGCACGTGCATCCGTTCAGCGTTGCGACGAATGACGCTGAGAAACCGGCGATTGTTCTCGCCGTCATCGATCGCGCCGTCCTCAAGCGTTTCGACGAACGCCATTATTGAAGTAAGCGGCGTTCGAAGTTCGTGTGAGATGTTCGAGAGGAATTCCTGCCGAACTTTCTCAAGCCGCTCCACCTGCGTCACGTCGTAGAAAAACCCGATCGCGTGGCGCTGTCCTTGCGATTCAAACGGGGCTATATGAATGTCGAAAGTTCGCTTCTCCATCGCCCCCAGCTCGAGCTTCAGGTCGGCCGTCTCTTGCTTATCGATAGAAGCTCGAAAGGCAGTATGCAGGTGCACATCGCGAATGACCTCACTCAAGCGCCTCTGCTCGAGCGATGCGTTTCCCCGGGAAAATACCGTACAAGCCGCGCGGTTCGATGCCTTGATCCGCATCGCGTCGTCCACTACAAAGACCGCTTCTCGGGCCGTGTCGATGATGCCTTGGAGAAGTTGAACCGTAGCCGGTCCGGTCGGGGCAGAAGGGCGGGAAGAAGTTGTCGGGTCCGAAAAGATCATTTACTCCCGGTGAAACGATACCCAATGCCGACGACGGTTTCGATGCTGCTGCCGCATCCGTCCATCTTCTGCCGAAGCCTTCGAATGTGGACGTCGAGCGTCCGCGTGTCTCCGAAGTAGCTATATCCCCAAACATTGTCGAGCAGTTGCTGACGTGTCGCGACACGGCCGATGTTCTTGATCAGATGCTCGAGCAGTGCAAACTCTTTTCGCGTCAACTTCACGTCCGTACCGTCGCACGTCACGCGCATATCTTCGAAATCGACTGCGATCCGGTCGTCTTTATATTTCGGTGAAGCTTCCTTCTCAGATCTGCGAAGCACCGCACGCACGCGGGCGATCACTTCCTTCACGGAGAACGGCTTAACGATATAATCGTCGGCTCCGATATCCAAACCCGCGATCTTGTCGCCCTCGGCCGCCTTCGCCGTGAGCATTATGATCGGGGTGTTCTCGGTAAGCTGTTCGCGCCGCAGCCGACGGCAAAGTTCCATGCCGCTCATTCCCGGGAGCATTAGATCGAGTAGGACCAGAGACGGGGTTTGCTTCTCGTCCAGTGCGAGCCTCAATCCCTTCTCCGCCGATTCCGCCACGCTAACCCGAAAGCCTTCACGTTTGAAGTTGTAATGCAGACTTTCAGCGATATCCGCATCGTCTTCAACGATCAGAATGTTTTGCAGCATAGGTTTTCCTGATTCGACAAGCATCAGGCTACGTGGCGAGACTTACGCATGTGTTAACAAAATGTTACAGGAATGTTAAATCAATGAAGTCTGTAATGAAAGGTTCTACGAAGACGCGTTCTTAATCTCATCCTTTGGCCGAATCATCTGGATAACCTTGCCGCTATCTGCATCGATCTCATTCCATGAGTCTATTGCGAGTTCGATAACGGCCAGAGCCGCTGTCGGCATCGGTTCGATCTTTCCGGTCAGGTATCGTATGAATCCTTCAATTCCCGGGTTGTGGCCGACGACAAGCGCAGAATCATTCGCGTCGTCGAGTTCGGAAACGACCGTACGAAGCGTGTTCGGACTCGCCTCATAGATGCGGTCATCGAATCTGATCTCCGCGTTGAAGCCTGCTATGTCCCTGACCAACTCTGCCGTTGCCGCGGCTCGTTTAGCGGGCGAACTTACAATGATGGAAGGCACATAGCCGCTCCGGACCATCACCTCGCCCATGAACGGTGCGGTGCGCAGCCCCCGATCGTTCAGCGGACGTTCAAAGTCGGAAAGCCCGGAGTCGTTCCAACTGGATTTCGCGTGGCGCAGAAGGTAGATGGTTTTCATCCATGAACATTCTACCGAATGTGACCGCAAAAGTTCAGAGTTCAAGCTTTAGCTTGTATCCGCCAATAGTCATGGGTCTTAAGCCAACGGGTGCAAGCTGAAGCTTGAACTCTAAACTGAGACCTCTTGAAAAATGAAACCCCAGCTTGCTAAACTACGTAATCACGCACTTATGCATCGCAATGGCTCAGCAATATCTACTCGGAGAACTCACGCTTTATTGGCGTTGATGTTTTTTGCTGTGATGCTGATCGAGTGGGGATCGCACAACCTGGCGTTCGCACACTCGGGCTTTCCTACCGGCATGGTCGCCGTTGCCGCTACCGAACCTGAGCATGACGATCCCTGCCGCACGATGACTGACTGCTGCCAAAGCAGGAAGCACGGCGGAACGGTCGTTAGCCCTTCGCACCACGTTCCGAGTTTTAACGCGTTTGTTGAGATGGTCGGTTTCACGCCCGCATACTCGAGAGAGATTGTGGCGGAGCCCGAATACCGCAGCGATGCCCGGCGCATCTACCGGCCCAAAGACCCTTTACTCCACCCTCCGGAACTTTCCTAGACTTGATCGACCTCGCGTTCTCAATGAACGCTTACGGCTTGCGTGCATTATTGCGCGCCGGCAAAACGTCATCGGAAGCCGCAGTGTACGGCACAGATCTAAGGAAAGTTCAGAATGAAAAGCTATCTTTTATTTTTGGCAGTGTTTTTATTGCCCATTGGCGTGTCCGCTCAGGGCACCGGGACAGTTCGCGGAACCGTCACGAGCCAGGTGAATAATGCTCCGCTCGCAAACGTTTCCGTTCAATTATCTGAGATCCGGCGATCGGTCGAGACCGACGGCAGTGGAGCATTCGAGTTCGCCAATGTTCCGCCCGGACGTCATACGATCGTCACACATTTCGAAGGATTCTCGGACCAGGCACGGAGCATCGTCGTACCCGGCGGCAGCTCGCTTACGCAAAATTTCACACTTAGCATCCGGTCAGTCCAGGAAGAAGTAACGGTCACCGCCACCGGGACTGAGCAATCGGTTTACGAAGCGTTCCAGACCGTAAATTCTGTCGGCGGTTCGAAGATCGCGGAACAGGCAAATACGGCTATCGGCGAGGTCCTCGAAAGAGAATCGGGTATCGGTAAGAGATCGTTCGGACCGGGAACAGGACGTCCGATCATTCGCGGCTTTGACGGCGACCGCGTTCTGGTTCTGCAGGACGGCGTGCGGACGGGCTCGGTCGGGTCGCAGTCGGGCGATCACGGCGAGCCGATCGATACGATGGCGCTCGAACGTGTCGAGGTCATCAAAGGCCCTGCAACACTTCTCTACGGATCCAACGCGATCGGAGGCGTCGTTAATGCTGTGACCAACGACGAGGATGACGCTCACGAGGGTTTTCGGGGATTCTTCACCGGGCTCGGTGCTACGAATAATCGACAGGGCGGTGTCGGGGCCGGCGTTGAGTACGGCTACAAGAAATGGGTCCTCAACGGCAGCGGAAATTTTATCGGTGAGGGTGATTACCGCACGCCGCTCGGGCAGGTACCGAACTCCGGGTCAAGGTCCTTTGGAGGCAAATTTGGCACGGGTTATTACAGTGACAAGTTCTTTGCCGTCGGCGAGATCACCGCGGACAAGCGTCGATATGGGGTTCCATACGCTCCGCTCTTTGAAGAAGGGGCGCTTTTGACAACCCCGGACGGCGACCCCTGCGGCGAAGGGCACCACGGTGAAGACATAGACGAGAGCATTGGCGAAGAGGAACCGTGCCAATATGATCCTTTCGCGATCCAGGCGCGTTTCGCAAATCAGCTGCCTGAAGTGCCGGACGAGGCGATCGACATCCGCATGCGCCGTAACAATTATCGATTCCGCGGCGGCTTCAGAGATGTTCGCGGTCCGATCGCACAAGGGAACTTCTTCATCGACTTCACTGACTATCGCCACGCGGAGATCGAGACGTTCGACGGCGAAGACGAGATCGCGACGACGTTCGATAACGACACTTTCTCGTATCGGGCGATGTTTCAGCAGGCGAAGTATGGCAAGCTTTCAGGCCGGTTCGGTTTCGACGGCTATCGCCGCAGCTACTTGACGTTGGGAGCCGAGAGCCTGATCGACGGGCGGGTACGGCAGAATAATTTCGCTGCGTTCACGCTTCAAGAGGTGGATTTCGACCGTGTCGCCTTCCAGTTCGGTGGCCGCATCGAGCATAACGGCTATAACCCCGCGAACAACTCGCTCTATGGCGATCGATCTTTCACGGGTTTCTCCGGAGCGGCAGGCGTCCGATTTCGGCTCTGGGAAGGCGCGTCGTTCGTAACGAACTTCACGAGTTCCTATCGTGCTCCAGCTCTAGAAGAGCTCTATAACTTCGGCCCGCACATCGGAACCGTCACGTTTGAGATCGGCGATCAGGATCTTACCCGCGAGCGTTCGAGCGGTATCGAGTTCAGCTTTCGCCAGCAGCTCGATCGAGTCCGCATCAACGGAAGTTTCTTCCACTATCGAATCAACGATTTCGTATTTCTCTCCCCGGTCGACGACAACGAGGACGGCCTGATCGACGTGGAAGACAATCTTCCGATCTCCGCATTCGTGCAGGATGATGCAACATTCACCGGTGCTGACATTTCGGCGGATGTTGACATTACGAAGTGGCTCGGAGGATATGTTAGTGCCGACATCGTCAAAGCCGAACTGAGAGACGGCAACATTCCGCTACCGCGTATCACGCCTGCTCGCGGTCGTCTCGGGCTCGATTTTCGCTACAAGGGATTGTCGGTCCGTCCGGAAGCGGTCTTCGTCGGACCACGACGGCTAGACGGTGTTTCCTTTCTTGAAACTCCCACCGCCGGTTACGGCCTGTTCAACTTGAACGCGTCCTATTCATTGGCGAAGGGAACCACGACCCACACGATCTTTTTCGCGAGTTCGAATCTGGGCGACAGGCTCTATCGCAATCACCTTTCGTTCATCAAGGATCTCGCTCCTGAGCCCGGCCGCGGCGTGCGAGCGGGGTACACGATCCGCTTCTTCTAATGAGCCTGCAATTGGCGATCCCCCTGTCTGTTCGTTTATACTTCGCGTAAATAACGAAACTGACAGGGGATATTTTATGTCTGAGCGAACTTTATCTTTCTCGACCGCGAATGGCGACACTACCGCGTACGTCGCGATGCCGGATTCTGAAGGCCAAAAGGCGGTATTGGTGATCCAGGAATGGTGGGGATTGAACGACCACGTCAAGGACATCGCAAACCGATACGCCGCCGAGGGTTTCATTGCGATCGCACCGGATCTATACCGCGGCAAGGTTGCCACGAATCCTGACGACGCCTCCAAGATGATGCACGGCCTGGCGATCGACGACGGGCTCGATACCATCAAGAATGCGATCGAAACGGCATCGGACGAGCTCGTGATCTCGCACTTTGGGATCACCGGATATTGCATGGGCGGAACGTTTGCTCTTCGGGCCGCCTGCGAACTAGAGGGCTTGAGCGCTGCCGCTCCGTTCTACGGTGACATTCCTGAGGAAGACGTGCTCAAAAAACTTCGCACGCCGACGGTGTTTATCTCAGGCACCAAAGATGAGTGGATCAACACCGAAATAGTAGCGACCCTCGAGGATATAACTGAGCGTTACGAGCTGCCGCTGCAATCACTAAAATACGAAGCCGACCATGCGTTCTTCAACAACACGAGGCCAGAAGTATATGACGCCGATGCCGCGCAGGATGCGTGGGCAAAGGTCATCGGTTTTTTCAAGGATAAGCTCTAGGCCGAAAGCCTCGGAGCGGATTCGATATGTCCTGGTATGAACGCCGGTTGTTCCGACCGGCGTTTCTTGCGCTCAAGCTTTCGGCTGTACATTGCCGCGTCCGCCTTATTGATCGCATCTTCCAGATGGCTGATATCGCTGAAGTCAGTGAATCCCCAGGACACTCCGATGTCCGTCGGTTCGGGTATTCCTTCGATAACTATTCCCGTCAGATCGCGTTCAAGTTTCGTCATCCGCATGGTCGCCATTTCGGCATCCATGCTGATCATGATCACGAAGAATTCATCGCCGCCCCAACGGAAGATCAGATCCTCGGCCCGGATGATTTCGCGGATCACCTTGACGACCGCTCGTATCGCGAGGTCACCGGCGTTGTGTCCGTGACGATCATTGATCCTCTTGAGATCGTCGATATCGAAGAAACCGACGCAGCCTGAAGTCTCGGTGTTCTCGTCGCCGCGCTTCTTCACAAAGCCGTAAAAAGCGTGCCGACTGAACGCTGCGGTCAGCGGATCCGTATGGACCAACTCTTCCAAGCGCTTATTTGTCGTCTCAAGCCGTTCGTGGGCCGAGCGAGCGTCCGACAGTACCTTTTCGAGAAGGACGATAACCATCCCGACCCCAAGCGTGCTCTGAAGTACAAGATCCACGATCGAGTTATATGAAAGGAACTCGGTATCGAAGGCCGTAAAGTGACTGGCGGTGTATGCGAGCGAATAGAAAAAGAAGTTCAGTGCGAGCGCGGCAAGCGAGACATTCATCACCTTCCAGCCGAACGTTCTGAAGGAAGTGCGTCGTAGTGCACGCGCGGCCAGTGCGAAAAATCCGCTCATGCACAGCGCGTGGATCGCGTAAATGTCGTTGAAATCGCTCGATAGCAGCGGCAAGCCGACCGCTAGTCCGAGAAACGGGAGGAAGTAGATTTCCGTCTTCGGCCTGAGCTCCCATCCCGTTTCGAGGCTTCGACAACCGGAGACGAGCAGAAATCCAAAGATGTACTCGCCAAGGAAATAATAAGTAAACAGCAGCGACTTGAAACTCGTATACTCGAACCCGAGCCGAAGGCTGATGAGCGAAAATGACAGTGATAGCCACGCGATCGTCCAATACTTCAGAGCGGTCAGCCGAAGCGACCGGCTCAGTAGCAGACACATCACCGTGACTACAACAACGCCGTTAAGTTGAGTGATCAGGCCGATCTTTGAATCCATCTATGTAGGCAGGAGACGGAGAGGTTTTGCTGAGGTCAGTGGGAAATGCAGGAATAGCGCGAGCGTGGGGTTCGCACAAACAGTTTAAAACAGTGCTGATCGGATTGTCTACGTTTTTTTTCAGAGCACGGATTCGAGCTCACTCAGATTCGGAAGGGACGTCCGAGCTCCGATCGCCCGGCACTTTAGCGCCGCAACCGCATTCGCCATCCGAGCGCTTTCCTCGATTGATTCACCGCGTACCATGCCGAACAGCAGCCCCGTGCGAAACGCGTCCCCCGCGCCTGTCGTGTCCTTGCAGCCGCCCGGGACCACAAATCCCGGGGTTTCAATAAACATGTCCTCGCAGAAAATAAGCGATCCGTGTTCACCCAGCGTGATCCCCACGACCGGCGCACCGTATTTATCCCGAAGGGCCGTCAGGGCGTCCCGCTTGTCCTTGATGCCAAACATCTGCGACGGCCACTCCGCCGATGTGATCATCACATCGACGAGCGGCAGCAGATCTTCCAGTCCGGGGAACGTGTTGTCCAGATCGATCGACACCACAGTGCCGACCTCTTTCGCACGACAAGCGAGAGCGATACACGCCTCAACGTCGTGCGGCGTGATATGCAGGACGCAAGCATTCTCGACTATCGGCAGCGGCGCTTCTTCCAGCGAGTAGCCCAGTCTTGCATCGCGCTTCCAAATGACCGTCCGCTCTCCGCTTCGCTCGTCGATCACGATGAAGGCGATCTGAGTCTGGGCTCCGGGAATCACCTCGACAAATCCCGTGTCGATACCTTCCAACTTCAACGAGTCGAGCCCGAATGCTCCGGCCGCGTCGTCGCCAAACCGTCCGGCGTACCGCGTCCGCAATCCCAGCCGCTGAAGGCCCACCATAGCCGTCGCGATCTCGCCGCCCGGCGCCTGAACATAATCGATCAGCTCCACCTTTGAATTGAACGCAGGATACTCGGGAACGCGGATCAGGAAGTCGACGGCGTTGGTTCCGAAACCGGCGACGTCATAAGCCCGGCTGGGAGATAGTTGAAAGGGAAAGTTCATGATCGTGGTACGGCAAGAGATGTTGTACAAAATCGGCTCGA
>JAQSDP010000425.1:10368-18338 GCA_029945985.1 bacterium
CAAAAGATTCAAAATGCCTTGCACTATGGCACCTCGCACGCTAGATTGTTTACAAACGCTTTACTAGAAGATCATAAGGCGGCCAGCACGCTGGCGAAGCTGGAGTATAACCCAAATGCCAACCTCAAAATGCCCCGAGTGCGAAGAAGAAGTATATGTCGATGCCGACTCAGAACAGGGTGACAGCGTTACCTGTGACGAATGCGGGTCGGGCCTTGTAGTTGTCGGCCTGGACCCGATCGAGCTAGATCTCAAATCGGAAACCGATGATCCTTACGATGAAAACCTCGATTCGCTTGAATACGAAGACGATCGGTACTGACGCTGTCCCGCTCTAGTTGGCAGGTTTATAGGTGGTCCGGTTTTGACGGACAAGAAGTCCCGACCGCGACTCGATCTTGACCCGACGCTCACTGGGGCTCTCGTCTTCCTGCGGATAGAAAGCGATCGCGTAAGAAGCCGTCGGCTAGTGCCTCGAATATCTTATCGAAATTAGATTCGACAGCGGTGATACTCATGCCGCCGGTCCGTTCGGAGAGCCCGCTCGCCTCAAGGGGCGTTAGGATCCGCCTGCCATCTTTCTGTAGCCGTGAGAAAGAGGGGAGAAGCACGGAGAAGACGCTCGTCTCCGCATCGTTCGCACGCTCGATCACGGTGGATGAAGAAACAATGTCGCCAACAGGAAATCCATCCGTTATCAATATTACTGCTCGCTTCGGGATCCGATCTTTGATCGACTTCGGCGACTTACGCGCGATCATCCTGACTGCCTGATCGACAGCGTCATAGGCATGAGTCGACAATCCATCTTGATCTCGTTTCAGCTTCCTTAGCGCCTGTTCGATCCTTTCCGGACGGTTAGTGAAGTCTTGATTGGTCTTGACCTCCATCGCGAAAGAAAGCACGGCAAACTGCGACTCGTAATCGGCGAGCCGCTTCACGAACTTGTCCATCGCCACCCGAAGTTTTTCGAGCTCCGCTTCGGTCATACTCCCGGAAACGTCCAACGCAAAAACTAGCGAAAGCGGCCGCCCCGGATCGCGCTTTTTTATCGCCTGAAAGAAATCGATCGGGCGCTCTTTGCCGTTTTCGAAGATCCTGAAATCCTGCGCCGAGAGCCCTCGGATCGGCGTGCCCTTTGGGTCGGTCACCGAAACCTCGAACGAGGCCAGCTCAGTGCTGATACGGATCTCGTCATTACTAGTTTGGGCAGTGGCGGCGATCACGCCGCAACAGATTGCGAAAAGCACCGACAAGTGGTGTACCAATTTATAGATTTCGATCTTCACAAAAAACGTCTCTCGGGCGAACCCGCCAAGTGTCATTTTGACCGATTTCGACCAGTTTGAATAGCCAATCTGAAGTGCGTGATCTCAACGCGAATACATTCCGGCGAATCTACGATGAAAAACCCTTTACTTTCGTTTAATGCCTTCTTGGCACGACGATTGTAATAGCGATCCGCGGAGTAACCGGCGATCCGCATAATCCCGGCACTCGGCTCACCAAGATGAACGACTCTGCGAACACAAATCAGGATTGGCGCTTGAATCTGCTGCGATGGATGGTCACCGGGGCCGCCGTTCTCAGCGTTAGCTACGCTCTGATCGAACTGTTCACAAATCAGTTTTCAAAAGTGTTCATCCTGGGTGTATCCGCTATCATCGCCCTCCTCATAGCCCGCTTTGAACTGGCTATTCCCGGCACACGATCTACTTTTTATCCAAAGACAGTTTTCGCTTTCTGGGGTATTGCGACGCTGGGCGTTTACGGCGGAGTGTTGTTGGCGCTCGCCGCCGCCCTTGCTTCGCGAGACGCTCTCCGGGCGGATCGCCGCGGCTGGCTTCGGTTCGCCGCTCGCGATGTCGTCTCGGCACTCGCGGCCGCCGTTGCTTTCGATCTAGCCGTCAATGTTTTCGGGGGCACCCGGAACACGATAGTCGCGGGGAGCTTTCTTATCCCGAACGAAGTTGTTTTCGGCGCCTGCGTGATGTCGCTCGTATACTTCGCCGTCGGGGCAGCTCACGATCTGCTTGAATCTAGCTTCTCAGGCGCGCGGCTCGACATGTTAGTCGTCGGCAGACTAGTTTCGGTCCCGTTAATGGGACATCTCGTCGGCCTGGCCGTTGCGCTAATTCTTTTCCTGACCTTCAATCATTTCGGTATCGAATTCGGCCTGGTCCTGCTTCCGCTTGCGGTGGCGACCAACGCCGCGTACAAGATCCACATTCGCAGCCTTGATCTCAAGACAAAGGAGATCCGCGAGGCTTCGAAGATCCATCTCGCGACCGTCGAAGCCCTAGCAACAGCGATCGATGCACGTGATCAAGTCGGCGTCGGCCACGTTCGCCGGACTCAGATCTATGCGGTTGGCCTTGGACGAAAGATGGGATTGTCTGATCTGGAACTCGACGCTCTGCAAACCGGAGCGTTGCTTCACGACATAGGCAAACTCGCCGTGCCGGATCACATTCTGAACAAGCCGGGCCGCCTCACGCAGGCTGAAATGGAGAAGACCAAGATCCACTCGTCCGTCGGCGCCTCAATTCTCGATAAGGTCAACTTCCCCGGTCCCGTTGTGCCGACGGTCAAGTATCATCACGAATTCTGGGACGGAACCGGATATCCGGAAGGGTTGCGCGGCAGCCAGATCCCCCTCACAGCTCGCATCCTGGCCGCTGCAGACGCGTTCGACACTTTGCGAGGTGCCCGCCCGTATCGCCCCGCTATCTCGCGCGAAGACGCGTGCAGCTTCCTCCGTGCGGGTTCGGGGTCGCAGTTCGATCCGAAGATCGTCGACCTACTTATCAGAAATCTTCGCGAGTTCGAAGATGAGATCGCAGCGGAAGGGCTTCAATACGATGCAGACCGCCGTCCGCTTACGGCGGGTGGAGATACAAATTACGTTGACCAGATCAAACAGGCGAACCGCGAAGTATTCACTCTATATTCGCTGGCGCGAGAGTTCGGCGCGGTGATGACGCTTGATGACACGCTCGCGCTATTCGCCCAAAAGGTCGGCGAATTCGTGCCGTACGATGCCTGCGGGATCTTCCTGCTCGATGACGCACGTGAATTCGCCACTCCGGCTCACGTCGCCGGGCCGTGCTCTTCGGTTCTTTCAGGTATGCACGTACGCGTGGGCGAAGGTGCCACGGGATACGCGCTTAAGAAGAACAAGTCGATCGAGAATGTCGACCCGGCAATGGATCTCCTGTTCGCCGACCCTGAGAACGCTAAGGAGTTCCGAACGATGATATCGCGGCCGCTGATCGCAGAAGATCGCGTGATCGGAGCGATATCAGTCTATTCACGCGGACTCAACCAGTATCTAGACGAGCACGTCCGACTTCTCGAGACAGTTTCCAAGATCGCCGGCGATGCCATTGCAAAATCGCTTCTGCACGCTGAGGCAGCAACTCATGCCCTGACCGACCCGATCACGTCGCTACCGAACGCCCGTGCTTTACGGCTCGAGTTTGACAAGGAAGTTAAGCGGGCGATCCGCAACAGCTCATCGTTCCAGATCCTGATGCTCGATCTTGATGGCTTTAAGGCAGTGAATGACACCTACGGGCACAAAGTAGGCGATCAGATGCTTACGGCATTAGGCGGCGTGATCAGAAATGAGCTTCGCGATTATGATTTCCTGGCCCGCTATGCCGGTGATGAGTTTGTCGCACTTATCCCTGAGACCGACGCCGCCAGCGTCCGAGAGCTGTGCAAGCGAATCCAGGCCGCAGTCGAAGCTTTCGGGATCGAGATAAATGCGAGTGAGACTGCGAGGGTCGGCGTCAGTATCGGCTCGTCCGGCCACCCCGTGGGTGGCGAATCGTTCGATCAGTTGATCATTTCGGCCGATAAGGCGATGTACTCGGAGAAGGCCCGAAGGAAGGCAGTGAAAGATGTTCCGGTTGCAGAAAAAGTTGACGTGATCACTCTGCTCAGCCAGCCCCCCACGGCAGAGGAGTATGTCCCGGTTCGCTCGGAGGACAGTGAGGAAGCGGCGGAGCAGTTCGCTGACCGGCCTCACATATCGGGAGAATTGCTAGTCGTTGAGTTGGACGAGAGCCACGTGATCTCAACCACGAGCGTTAATTAAGGTATAGCTTGGGGCGGACAAGGTGGGCCCGCCCTTGTTTCGGATCGTGTTCGGTCAACGGTTGTGCGGCCGTCGAACACGATCCGAAACACTTTTAAAAAGCTTGCGAGAATCGGAAGTGGACCTGGCTCTGAGGAAGCCGGTAGAAAGCTGGCGGCCCGATCGCCTGAGGGATAACGAATGACGGCGGATTCAATAGATACCCGTAATCGATCCCGGCCTCGCCGCCGATAGGCGTCTTAATGCGAAGCCCAAGCCCGACCGTGTGCGTCCATTTCGCTTGAAGATTCTTTCGGAAAACCTCCGTGTCCGGGATCTCCTCGCGACTAAAAATATCCTTGGCACTGCGAAATACGTTGCCTCCGTCGTAAAAGGGAACTACGCGGATCGATTTTGTAAGAGGCACGCGGGCTTCAACGTTGACGACCGCCAGAGCGTTACCCCCGAATGGAACCGTGAACGGATCCAGGAAGACCTGCTCCCCTTTCTGATTGAAGAAGTTTCCGGTCGGGACGACCACCACTCTTGGTCCTGCGGATTCGAAATCGAAACCGCGAAGTGTGTTCGAGCCGCCCGCAAAAAATCGTTCGCTGATCGGGAGGATATCTTCAAGCCCGGGGTAGGCCGCCGGGAATCGGTTACCGCCGGAGAACAAGTTAGCCACCCCAAGTATTCCGCGGGCGGCGACGGTCGTCTGGTATTTGAAAGTATTGAATGTGTAGTACTTCGTCGCCGTCGCCTGAAACTTGCTGAATCCTACATTAGCCCCCAGGAACGGCACTGACACATTGTATTCCGCGGTGATGTAGCTGCCCTTGGTCGGGTCGCCCGCGTTGTATCTGCACGGATCCTCGGCATCGCCGCGGGCTATGATGTCGAAGATCGTAAATTGGACACTGCACTTTTGCCGCGTGTCGCGAACGAAAGTTGCCCCAAAGCCCGATATCCGGATGCGGGAATCGGGTTCCAAGAGGTTCTTTATCAGAAGGCTCTCGATGTTATACAGCCGCACATCTTCGAACCGATATCGGAAGAACACTATACTGCGGTCGCGCAGGCTGAGCGTTCGGTTGGTCTCCGCGGTCAGGGTGATACGGTTGAGGGTGGGGTCGTCGACCTCGTTCCCGAATTCATCAACAGGATTACCTTCCGCGTCTAGCCTTTGGACGATCCCGAATGTTCCTTGGTCAAACGCCGAGCGGAAAAATCGCGTAACCGTCGTGTCCCGCTGATAGCCGCCAGTGATAGTCAGCGGTGCGAATCTTTTCTCGCCGTCGCGTATGAAGCGCGGATTGATGAAATCAACTTGAAACAACTGCTGCCGCTGCGATGCGCGAAGCCTGACGCCGCCCTGCCAGAGATTTCCGAGCAGGTTCAAATGTCTCAGATCAACGAATCCGCTCGCTCCGAGATCGGTGGATAAGCCGCCGCCGTAAGAAAGTATGCGAGGAGGCTGCTCCGTCACGCTTACGATCACGTCAACGTTTCTTCCGCCGTCCGGGCGGTTGCCGACCGGCTGCGTGCGGATCACCACCTGCGAAAACGCATCACTTGCGTAAAGGTTCTGTTCGCTTGAATAGATATCTGCTGACCGAAGAAGCTCGTTCTCACGAACGTTCAATGCCTTGCGGATCGCCCCTTCCTTCGTCCGCTCCTGCCCAGCGATCAGGATGCGGCTGACGTACACGGGCTTGTTCTCGTTCTCGATCGTGTAGATGATCCGGGCCTGCCTAACTCCGGTGCCTGCGTCAATACCGAGATCGTCGTCCGATACAGTTATCTTCGCGTCAAAGTAGCCGGCGTTGGAATAGTGCTCAGCCAGTTTCCGTTGGCCGTTTCGATTGCGGGCTCGCGAGATATTCTTTCCCTTGATGACGGGCAGTTGAGCTACCAGTTCGGCGGTCGTGAACGCCGAGTTACCGCGGATCTCAACGTCAGTCACGACCGTCGGCACGCCTTCTTCAACGACAAATGTGATGATCAGATCTTCGCCGTCCGGAGATACGCCCTGATTTACGCGAACTGAGGCATCGCGATACCCAAGTTCGCGAAGAAGCGTCCGTATCGTCGCGGCATCTTCTTCGAGCAAGCCCGCACTCGTGTATCCGTTGCCGTACCCGAACAGGGGAATGATGCCCAGGATGTTCGCTACCTGTGATTCAAGCACCGACTCTATTTCAGTGATCGTGAAAAGATCGGTTCCGGTGAGCCTAATGTCCTTCAGCGTCAACCTGCGATCCAGATCGGCGATGTAGCGTACCTCGACACCTTTGCCCTGCAGTTCAGCGCTGGACAAAGCAGAGCATAGAAACTCGGTGGCGTTGCGCATCTCGGCTCCGTCAATGTCCTTCAGGGGCGGTTCGACTGCACAAACCGATCGAACATTTACGAAGAAATAGCCCTGCTCCTGAAACTGTGTTTCAAGGCGGCGCTCGCCCTCGATGATCGCCGCAAAATCCACGGTGCCTTCCCGCACGACCGGCAATATACGGCGACGGGTTGCCGAACCGACCTTCTCGCCTTCAGCCTCAACCTCGACGGTTACCGTCGGGCCGGTTCGTCCCGCGAGGGAGATGGCGACGCGATTTGACTCGCTGTCGTATACCGGCCGCGGCTCATCAAGCTGAGGAGCAAGAAAACCATCGTCGCGGAGCTTGGTTTTGATCCGGTCCGTGTCGGCTTGAAGCTTCTCGCGGGTGAACTCTGCGCCGGGCTTCAGCTTTATCTTCTCGGCGAGCAAAGCGTTGTCGAAACCTTCGACTGCGATGTCGAACCGCTCGACCGTTGCCTGAGCGTTCGGCTTCACGGTGAACGTGACCGCTACCTCGGTATCGTTAACCAGCGGCCGGCTGGAGCTTTCCACCTCCGCACGAAAGAAACCGCGGTCGCGCAGGTATTCGAGGATCGTATTGGCGTTTTCATTTAGCGTGGTTTCCGTCACGGGCGTGCCCGGCTCGAGTATGTTGAGCCTGAGCAGCAACTCCTGCTCGGTGACGCCGCTCTTGTCACCTTCCGGGATCTCGACGACCACCCGCTGGGCCCTGGTCTTTCGTCTGATGATGAACCGTACATCCACGCCGCCGCCTGCCCCGTCAGAAGCTTCAACTGTCGCCGACGTGATCTCTTTGGTCTTATACAGCCGCTCGATCGCATTGCGAACCCGGACCGCAGCATAACGTTCGCCAAGCTCTTCCCGGGCAAACAAGCGATACTGTTCGACGGCGCTGATGTTTCGGTCGGTGCCTTCGAACGTGATCGACACATCGCGGATCTCGCGGCCTTCGAACTGGGCCGACTGGGCAAGCGAGGCGGCGGCGAGCACGCACAGGATGCCCGTAAGCCGCAGAATTGAAAATGTTGTCGGTCTGATCGACACCCGAGTTTCGTTCGTCCCCTAAAAACGCCGTCGGAAGCGAACTTCCAGGCTAAAATTATCGCGATTACGCGTAACGTTGCTCAGGCTACGCTGTTCGTACTGAGCAACAACAGAAAGTTTATTCGAGACTCGATACTCGAGCGCCAAGACTTGATTTTGATCTTGGGAGAGATTGGTAGCGTAAGTCACGCGAAGGTTGTTGTTGATCTGCCGCCCTACCGTCAGCCTTGCCGACGGATTCAGCCGCTCGCCCGAAATGATCGGGTCGATCTCGAATACGTTCAGGCCGAAAAGTTTATCCGTCGCCTTTCGGATCGGTTCATTGATGATCGCATCCGTCAAAACCTCGGCCGCGGTATTGATACCAGTGGTGGCAAATCCCGGCAATCCCGCCTCGGTGTTCGAAAGATTTCCGGTCGTGATCAGCGAGAGAACGTCCTGCGACGGCAACGCCGGGCTCGATCGGACATTCAGCGCCAGAGTCTCGGCTTC
>JAQSDP010000426.1 GCA_029945985.1 bacterium
TCAACTCGGTAGGGATTCGCAGCTCGATCCCGACTTGCGCCGGACTTGAAAGCGTCGTCATCAGAGCCTCGACTGCTAGCCGACCCAACTCGCCAAGCGGCAAACGCACCGTTGTTAGAGACGGTTCCGTAAGCGAGGAAAAGGTTATGTCGTCAAAGCCGACGACTGATATATCGAGCGGAACATCAAGCCCCGCGCGGCGAAACTCGCTGATCGCTCCGAAGGCCATTAAATCGTTAGCTGCGATCACCGCCGTCGGAAGCTGCGTGGCGGTCAAGATCTCAAGGGCCGCCCGGCGGCCTCCGTCGATCTGAAAATCGCCTTGGTAGACCCTTTCGGTGGCGGCCGGTAAAACCGCTTTCATGGTCTGCTGAAAAGCTTCAAGCCGCCGTTTTGCCGACCGCAGGTGCCGCAAACCGCTAATGAATGCAACGTTGGTGTGCCCTAATTCCACGAGGTGCAAGATGGCCTGTTTTATACCCTCTCCGTAATCTACTCGCAGATTACTCATGTGAATTCCCGCCTCGCCCGAGTCTAAAAACACAACGGGCACCTCGCGGCGAGCTAGTTCGTCGATCAGGGTTTTATCCATTTCCGATGTCATTACCGCTACGCCAGCCACCTTGCGCTCGATGAATCGACGAACGTAATGGGACGTCCGCTCAGTATCGTAATTCGTATTCGATAAAATAATGTCGTAGCCGTGTTCGAATGCCGCCTCTTCGATGCTTTTCACCAGCGCCGGAAAGAATGGATTGGAGATGTCCGAGACGACGAGCCCGAACGTTCTACTCCTGCCGGAGGCAAGTGTTCTGGCGTTTGCGTTCGGATAATAATTAAGTAGCTCGATCGCCTTCAGCACCCGCGCTCGGGTATCGCTCGAAACGAACCGCGTTTTATTGATAACGTGTGAAACGGTCGCGGTTGAAACGCCGGCTTCGTTTGCAATGTCCTTGATACTGCTCATTAAACCTACTGGCCCTTCGGTCTCCTGATCTTAGGACGTTTATCGATCTTCAAGGCTGGCGTCCCGCCTTCCGCATACACCCATCCGTCCTTGTAAACTAACCGGTTGGTTAGCATTACCCGCCGCACATCGCGATCGCCGACGATGGCCTCGCCCTGACCGACGCCACGCCTTTTTGCGTTAATTGCGTGATAGAACATCCAGTCCTGACCCGCGTCGTCACGAATTACCGAATTGTGACCCGGCGCGATCCATTCTGCATTCTTCTCCAAGATGACGCTGTTCGATCTTCCGGTAACCTGAGACAATGTCTCAAATTTTCCCGTCGCACTTCGAGATCGGGCGACCATTACCGCGTAATGAGCTTTTTCGCCGCAGCAGTTATCGCCGGAATAAAACAAATAATAAAAGTTGTTTTTGTAAGTCACCCATGCGCCTTCAATGAGGCGCTGATAATTTGTAGGATCTTCGGTTTTTATCGGAAAGACGAGATCTTTCGGCACGGTTCCAGGAGCGAATTCGGTTCGATTTGCCGCCAGTTCCTGAACTTTAATGGGCTCAAAACCGCTTCCCCAGTAAAGAAGCCGCTTTCCCGTTTTCGGATCGTCAAAAGCCATTGGATCGATATTTACGAAACTCGCACCGCACTTTAGAGGCTTACCGATGTCCGTGAACGGCCCGGTCGGCGAGTCGGAGACGGCGACTGCCAGACACAATCCCGTCTGTGTATTCGGATCAGCGGAGTAATACATAAAGTATCGTCCGTCGACGAACGAAACATGGGGAGCCCAGAATTTAGGGTCCGACTTGTCAGCCCAGACAGGTCTTTGCGGAAGAGCGTCTCCCATTCGGGTCCAGGTAAGGAGATCGCGAGAGCGAGCCGCCTGGATGTGCTGCAATTTTCCATCGACTACAGCTTGCGTAGCGTAGGCGTAGAAATAGCCGTCACCCGCGCGAATGAGGGTCGGATCCGGAAAATCAAAGTCGAATACCGGGTTTTGATAAGACGATCTTGCTCGTTCGAGCGCGGGCGTGTGCTGCGCGAATGCGATGGGAATCGGCAGCATCGCCAATGAAAGAACAAGGAGTCGCAATGTTTGACTCAAACCCATAATTTCGCACATCCCAGCCGACTATCAGACCTACTTTGGAGTTGTAACTCGTACGCCATCCCACTGGTTTTCGGATGAACCATACCCATAAAGCATCACGTGAAACGACCGTGGGAGATTTCTGATCGTCGCCGTCAAGCCTAATTGAGCATCTTGTGGAGACGCCTTGGGATCGTTAATGTAAAAACTGAAGTCATCCCCTTTGCGAACGATCAGCAATACCGGATTCTTCAACTTCGTGGCAAGTTTCTTGTTGTCCAACCGCTCGCCCCGACCGTCGACCACCGACCACGCTTCGAGAGTCCCGGCACTGGTCAGCATCCATTCGACCCGGTTGCGACCGGATCCGTCGAACAATAAGTTCAGTGTGCCGAATCCAAGCGTCGACATATTGCTGCCCGGCTCGGGAAAGGACGGGCCTACTTTCGCTATCCGTCCTTCGACAGCAAATCGATCGCCGGAAAAAGCGCTTTTTGTTCGGATTCCGGCCCTCGTTTTCCCGGCGCTGCGAATTCGCACTATGCCATCCTTGACCTCGAGTTTGCCTCCGGAGCCGCCCTCAAAAGTAAACCGCTCCCAAGCGTTTTCATCCAGTTTGTCACCGTCAAAATCGTCACCCCACTCTTCGAACTGCGACTTTGCCTGGACCGAAGAAGCAGGATTTGTTTGTTGTGCCGCGACGTGTACGCAGCAGATGAAAGAGACGATGATGATCGAGAAAACGTTAAGATACTTATTCATTCACGCTACCTAAAAGCGAACGTTTGCGAGTCGTCGGATCAGACCACGACGGTCAAGGTCTTTCTGCTCCTTCTGCTCATCGTTTAATTTCTTGAATGTTTCGAGCGCGGCCTTTGATTCCGCTGTTCGCTTGAGGCGGGCGTATACCCTTCCAAGCTGATAGAAGGTCTCGGAGCGATCGGGTTCCAGCTTTGCTGCCGACTCGAAGCGAACGGCGGCTTCCTGCCAACGGGCCTGACGAACATACAGCCTTCCCAGCGTGACATGCGCCGAGGTAAGATCCGGATCAAGCGCAATGGCTCTCTTTATGACCGCTTCGACGCGCTGATCATCCGCGTCGGTAAGTTTCATCAACGTTTCTCCAAGCAAGTAATGAAGGACCCCAACCTTCTCATTTGCCGCAATGGCCCGTTCGTAGATCTTCGCGGCTTCGTTATATCGGGCCTGCTCCACAAATACGGCCCCGAGATATGCAAGGGCGGGAACCAGTTGGGGATCGATCGACAAAGCTTTTTCAAACGCTCTTTGTGCTTCAACGATCTTACTGCTGTCGAACTGAGCTATGCCCAGGGCGAACCAAAGCGAGGCCGAGTCGGGGAATTCCTTCAGGGCTTCTTCGATACGGATCAAAGCGGCGGCCGGAGCTTTTGTGTTTATCAATAGAAGACCGTAGCGGCTTCGGTAGAGATCGTTTTTCGGTTCTTTGGCGATCGCCCGACGCATCGCGGGAATCGCATTCTCCGGATAGCCCCCCGCTTCATACACTTCGGCAAGCGCAAGGTAAACTCTAGCGTCATCCACGCCGTCGGCGACTGCCGATTCGAGTACGCGTCCCGCAGCGATGATCTTCTTTTGCCGGAGGTACACCTTCGATAATAAGATCAGAGCACTTACGTTCCGCTCGGCCGACAGGATCGACTCGAGTTCACGGACAGCCTCAGCCTGCAGTCCGCTCGCCAATAGAGCCTCCGCGAGAGCAAGGTCACGGGAACTGCCTCGGTGGCCAGCTCTCGTATCCTGTTGCACGGACTTCAGCGCCGATTCGTATGACGCGTATTCCGTCGCCGCACGTCCCTTTTCGCCGAGTGCAAGAGAGATCGCGACAAGGGATCGCATGATCTCTGCGTCGGGCGAAAGAATGTTCGCCTTTTCGAAAAGTTCGCGGGCTCTAATTAGATTGCCGTCGGCTAGCAGAATTTGCGCCAGGTTGACGAGAGCACTCGTCTGCCTCGGCTCCAGTGCGAGGGACGCCGTAAATTCCCGTGCCGCCGCCTTCGGCCGTCCCAACCTTAACAACACGGCTCCATAATTATTCCTGGTCACCGGTGCGTTGGGGTCGATCTTCGCGGCGAGCGCAAAGTGCTTTTCTGCGCCAGCTAGATCGTTCTCCGAATCTGCAACAATGCCTGCCAGGGTGTTCGCTGCGGAATTACGCGGAGCTATCGACAACACTTCTCCGAGAATCGATTTAGCTCGGTTGAGGTCCCCAGACTTGAAGGCGGCTGTAGACTCCGCCAACATTGCATCAACTCGCTGTGTTTTAGCCGGCGAGAGTTGTGCCTGAGTCTCGCCAATGCTGACGCAAACACACAAAAACACAGCTGCCTGTATCAGGAATTTCGTGTGTTTCGTCCGGTCGTAACGCATCCGTAGAGTTTCCAGATCGAAGCTAAGATCGGCGCGGAAACTGTTCTGAGACGTTATCCGCGCCGAGCAGGGGAAGCTAAGTTAGAGCTCTAGAATATGAGTCTCGCCCTTAACTGAATGACTCGATTTCCAGCCGAACCAATTCGCGAGGTAAAGCCCTCGGCTCCGAAATTAGAATTCCGATTGATGTTGCCCAACGCACCTCCTTGCCGACCGAGGTAAGTATCAGGCGGCAGGTAAAGGACCTGGTTAAATACGTTGAAAAACTCGGCGCCGATCTCCAGAGTCAAGGTCTCGGTGAAGCGGGTCTTCTTCAGAATGCTCATGTCGGCTGTGAAGAAGCGATCCGATCGAAGATCTGTATTGACCAACGGGGCGGTTCCGAAAAACCTGGTTGGGTCGGAATAATACGTACCGTACGCAGGGTTGATGGATCCACCAACGATAAATGATGGAGCCGCATTGAACCTTGGAGGAGCAGCAAAAGCAGCGGGGTTGATAACATAGTATCGTCCGGGTGTCTCGCCGCCCACACTTCCCGGAACGGCGGTTCGCTGACTTAAACTAACTGCTTCCCCAGTCAGATTCGGCCGCAGCCTGCCAAACACGCCAAATAGTTCAAGAAAGTTATCGTCCGCATCTAAAGAGTAAACGAGAGGCGTCCCTTGCTGAATTCGGAAAATACCGGACACCTGGAATCCGCCGAGCAACGCATTCGTCAGCCCGCCTTTATCAACAAACCGTTTACCTTTTCCGAACGGCAATTCGGCTAGAAAATTCGTGACGAACACGTGCGGAGAATGAGTTGGCGAAAATGTCTTCAACCCCTCAAGATCGTAGGGATTCTGTAAAACACCGTCGAGCGGCGAACCGCCGAGTATATCTTCGGAGGCGTTGGTGACCAGGCGAGAAAAAGTATAGGATGCACCGAACTGAAAGCCCTGTGAAAAACGACGGTCTACCTTAAGTTGGAGTGCATTGTAATCACTCTCGCCTTCGCTTTCCAGGATATCCGTGATTCTCCCGTACTGCGGAAACGGCCTGAGGGCCTGAGCGACATCGCCATTAAATCCCGTGTAAACTGCGTTCGCGCTCGCGGGAATAGACACGCCGACGCTTGCGGCGTAGGTACGCTGCTGCGCAGTCACGTCATTAATGTTGGTTCGCAGAATCTCGTTGCCGAGTTTTAAGGCATCGAGCGGAAGAGCGTTTGGACGTCCGAAGTTCGAGCGAAGACGATCCGCCCGGTGTCCGATGTAGCCGATGGAGCCAACCAGGTTGAAAGGAAGTTCTCGTTGAAGGTCAACCGTATATTGCAATGTCCGCCCGGTACGGAAACCATTGCCAAACTGACCGAAGGCTAAGATCGGAACCCCCAGATTTCCGGCGAATTGGCTATTCGGGTCAGTTGCAGGAATGCTGGGAAAACTCGATAAAAAGTTTCGGGCATTGCGGCCGTCCGGAGTAAACAACTGTCCCGTAGTGTTGTACCCGATCGTGCCGGTATTGATGTCACCGCCGCCGTTCGTACCGTACAAGACAGGCGCATAGTACAATCCGATGCCACCCCGAATAACCGTCTTGTTGTCGAAAGAATACGCTACTCCCAACCGAGGCCCAATATTAGACTTGTCGTTTTTTGCCAGACTGCGATAGTCGGCTTGCAAACCGCTTTGCCCTCCGGCTCCAACGATCGCCCCCAGTTTGCCACCTGCCTGTGGGTTGGCGACGGTTGGATCGAAACCGCGAAACCGGTCCTTTGCCTCCGTCCGGAGGCCGGGCAGATCATACCTTACGCCAATATTGACCGTGAGCCTTTGTGTTAACTTGATATCATCTTGGACGAAATAGCTTTGGGTCATCTGGCGAAATGCCGGGTCGATAGAGTTGTTTGAGTTAAACGCGAACTCTGTTGCTCCGGTGATCAGACTAGCTATCGGATAACCGCCGTTGCCATCGTTGTCGCTGGCAGTTTGATCATTACGGAAGTTGAAGGCGCCGCCTGGATCGATGTCCTGCCGAACGTTGAACTGGGCGATACGCACATTGGCGCCAAACTTAAACGTCTGCCTTCCCGAAACCAAGGTCACAAAGTCGCCAATTTCCAACGCGCCGTCCCGGATCTGATCGTCGAAAAAGGATGAACCAATGTTTTGTACGCGACGCGGGTCATTCGATCCGTAACCCGGGAAATCGATTCGTGGGAACGCAATATTCTGTGTCGAATTCACGGGAATTCCGAGCGAAGCTGTGTTGAACCCGGTAGTTGTATTGGCGTTGGCGACATCGAAATATGTGTAACCAACGTTCAGATGATTCACAAGATTCGATGTGATCGAGTAGTCGTGCTGAATGCGGGCAATATTCGATTTGAAGTTCTGCGCGAAAACATCGAAATTTGTGAACGGCAACGGCAGGATAGGAAATTCGCCTGCAAGCCGCTCGGTAACACGACGTGAAAAGCTGAAAGACAAACGCTGCTTGTTGGTTAAAAGAAAATCCGTCTTGATAGTGAATTGATTGGTATCGGTGGGACGAAGTCCTGACGCGTCAAAATTTTCAAAGATCCCTGGCCTTGTAGGCAACGGAAATCGTTGAAGAATCGCGAATCCTGCCGGATCGATCGACGATTGTGGGATGATATTGCCCGCAAAAGCCGTGCGCGTCGAAGATGGTTGTCGAGGATCGTAAATTCGTATCGGCTGACCGCCATTGATCCGGATCACGTTCGGGTCAGTCGTGTTAAGCAACTCACTGAAGTCGCCGTTTCTCATCAGCAGCGTCGGAACCGTAATTGTTCTATTCTGGCCTTCGCGAAGTCGGTAGCCCTCGTAGTGGAAAAAGAAAAATGCCCTGTCTTTCAGGCTGCGGACGACAGGCGTTCCTTCGCCAAATCCGGGAATGTATATCGGACCGCCGATGTTAAAACCGTAATTGTTTCGATTGTCCCGATTACGACAATCATCCCTCGTTGGCGAGCACCGTGCGTTAGTGTCGATATCCGCGGCATTTAGCTTTTCGTTACGCAGATAATCGTATGCTTCCCCGTGGAATTCGTTGGTACCTGATCTAAGCGTGAAATTAACAACCCCGCCCGATGAATTTCCAAATTCAGCAGAATAGCTGTTCGTTGAGATCGTGAACTCCTGGAACGCGTTGGGGCTGGGAGCCGTTTCACTGAAAAATGTTCCGTTCTGCGTTCTGCGGACGCTTGCTCCGTCGATCAAGATCTCTGTACCGCTAGCCTGGCCGCCGCTCACTCTGAATTTCGAAGTGTTCGTAGACCCTTCACTGTTTGCGGAGCCGACGTTGCTGTCGAGGAAAATGAATGATAGTGGGGTTCTCCCGTCCGACTCTCCGCCCGTGAGCAATGGAAGTTCTCTAACCTGACGTTCGCTGACCGTGGTTTGCCGAACCGGCGTATCGGTGTTTATGGTCACGCCCTCGGCATTGATCGTGACAACATTTCCCGTTACCTCGCCGAGCTGCAGCTTAACGACGAGGGATTGAGTTCCCTGAACATCCACTTTGATGTTTTCGAGGGACGTGCGCGAAAAGCCAGCCGCCTCAACCGTCAGAGTATAGAGGCCTGCCTTGATCTCGGGAAAAACGAAGATCCCTTCGCTGCCAGTTGCCGATTCACGGCTTTCTCCGTTATCGACTCCGGTTAAAACGACCTTGGCGTTTGCAACCACCGCGTCATTCGGATCGGTTACAGTTCCGCGGACTGTTCCGCGATCGCTTTGAGCATAGGCCGATGTGAAACCGATAGCGAGCAAAAGAAGCACCGTAACAGAAAAGTTCAAGAACCTCATATTCAACTCCTTTGCGTAATAAACGAAAGTCAGCAGATACTAAGAGAAAGATATCGAATGCCGTTCGATGGTCGGTTCATACAACGAAAGCCCTGGTCATGGTTTTGCTGTATGCTTTAGCCGTAGCAAACTTCCTAATCGTTAGAGTAAGCTGAAATACAAGCAATGTAATCGTTTGCGTAAGCGTTTACTTAAGTGGAGATATGATAAGCCCGTACGCCTCAAACTGTCAATAGGTAAAAGATCCGGAGCATATCGCTGCTTCCGCGATCGCGAATAGAATGAAAGTCCCGCTAACCTTGATCTTTCTGGTGACTTCGTTTGCCGATAGCTTGTTAGCTCAAACGGCACCGATGGGCGGCGTTGCGACCGGGCAGGCGAAAAGCTACACAAGCAAACGCACCACCGGAATCACTGACGAGAAGGCTCCTCGGATCTACGAAGACATGACCGCCGGCACCCCGCTCGGGAGCTTTCGATGTATATCAGGCGGTATTGAGAAGAACTACATCATTGAAACCACCGCGTGCACGGTCGCGGTCTTCGATTACGACGGAGACGGCCGCCCGGACATCTATCTGCTAAACGGATCATCGTTGAATGTCGAACTTAGAAAAGAAATACCTGCAAAGTCCAGACTTTTTCGAAACCTCGGCGACTGGAAATTCGAAGATGTGACCGAGAGATCCGGGCTTGCAAATGATCGATGGGGGATGGGTGTGGCGGTCGCCGATTACGACAATGACGGAGACCCAGACCTATTTGTAGGGAATTACGGAATCTCCCGGCTTTATCGCAATAATGGCGACGGCACGTTTACGGATATTGCTGTACAGGCCGGCCTCGCGATCAACGGCTGGCATACGGGAGCCACCTTTGGGGACTACGATAAGGATGGAAGGCTTGATCTTTTCGTGCCGGCGTATCTGAACTTCGACTTCGCGGATCTTCCATGGTCGCCTGCCGATTCAACGGAATCCGGCACGAGCGGGAAAGTGCCATGCATGTTTCGCGGACAGCCTGTTATGTGCGGGCCGCGTGGACTGAAGGGTGCGAAAGATAGACTCTTCCGACAAAAAACGGACGGAACGTTTGAGGACGTATCCACTGCTGCTGGAGTCACCGACGATGGCGACCTGTACGGCTTTTCATCCGTTTTTGTCGATACAGACAACGATCGGGACCTCGACTTGCTTGTGGTCAACGATTCTACTCCGAAGCAACTATATATTAATAAAGGGGACGGCACGTTCGTCGAAACCGGATACGCTTCGGGCATAGCTCTTAACGAGAATGGACGTGAGCAGGCCGGAATGGGCTTAGCGGTCGGAGATTATGACAACGACGGGCTGGTAGATTTCCACATAACGAACTTTTCCGATGATTCGAATACGCTCTACCGCAATGACGGGGGCGGTAATTTTACCGATGTTACTTTTCAGGCTGGAATTGGCGAGACGACAATTCCGTTTTTGGGCTGGGGAACTTCCTTTCTCGATTTCGATAACGACGGCTGGAAAGACATTGTCGTAGTAAATGGCCACGTTTATCCCGCGGTTGACAACTTTCAGTGGGGAACGAGTTACGCTCAGCAAGTTCTGCTCTTCAAGAACACCCGATCCAAGATCAACCAACAGATCAAATTTGAAAAAGTTGGAGCTGCTCCCAACAGCGGCCTAAGTCTATCGATCAATGCCCGAGGAATGGCGGTCGCAGATTTCGACGGCGACGGCAAACTCGACCTCATAAGCGCTAATTCAGGCTCCGCTCCAACCCTGTTGCGAAATGTGTCGATGGGCAAGAACAACTGGCTAAAACTCAAACTTATCGGAAGCGTTTCCGCGAAAACGCCAAGAGACGCTATCGGCTCAACTGTATACGTCACGACCGGCAAGATTCGCCAGCGCTTCGACCTGACAAGCGGCGCGAATTACGCTTCGCAGGATGAGCAACGGATCCACGTCGGACTCGGAGACGCAGCCAAGATTGATAAGCTCGAAGTTTTGTGGGCGAATGGAAAGCCTGAAACATTCGTAATTGACAAAATAAATCAATATATAACTCTCAGACAAAATGACGGCGTGAAATAACGTTTCCCGCTGCCGCTTCACGACTCGATGCTTCTCCGACATTCGCCGGACATATTTACGCCACCCGAAATTCAGCCAGGGCCATGCTTTCCCCGGCTTTGATCGGCACCGTCCCCGCACCCTTTCGGCGGCCGTTCGTTTGTCGGCCCTTCCCTTTACACGCCCGCCGGATTCTCGTCGCTAGCTACCCGCGATTCGACTGCCTGCGGCATTTCATAAAGTGCTTGGGCAAACCCAACCTTCACGGAAACAATAATGAGCGACCAGCATTGTCCACTTTATTGATCTATATCCCAACACCATAATTTGTCCTCTATTTTTCTTTTATCAGGTGATAGCGACCAATTGCGGGATTACTGATGGTCTGAACATTTCCGCTTGGCCAGCGAATTTCTATTTGCTTCACGGACGCCGCACCGCCGAGTCCGGCAATGATTCGCGGATCGTTCGCGGCGAGGTAACTGCCCGAGTTGCTTTGGTCAAAAACCTGTCTTCGGCCTGCGGCGTCGGTAACCGTGACTCGCGCTCCTTCCCCATTTGGGCTGCTCTTTCCGCCGCGAATATCTATTCCGATCCAACGATTCTTAGTCCCGTTATTTTGAAGAATGATGGGCGGGCCATTGATCTGCGAAATGATAATATCCGTGTCGCCGTCATTGTCCAGATCACCCGCCGCCAACCCTCGAGCGGCGAAATCCCTCTTGAAAACCTCGCCCGCCGCAAAGGAGATGTTTTGAAAGCCCTTGTCGGTGTTGCGTATCAACAGGGGTGATTGTTTGTATTTCAAGATGGAGTTTGTTTTTTCGATCGTGTCGAGAACGTGGCTTTGCGCAACGAATAGATCGCGCCGACCATCGTTATCAGCGTCGATCCATTTCACGCCCCAGCCTGAACCCAGAACCGTTATCTGGGCAACGCCGGTCGCCTGTGTAACGTAGTCAAAAATGAACTCGCCTGTATTGCGATACAGTGGATAGGTTTCGTTTGAAAGTGCCGTGATGAAGACGTCCTGCTTGCCATCGCCGTCATAGTCGGCCGTGTCAACGCCCATTCCGGAAAAGTATTTACCATTCCCGTCAAAAGCGACCCCGCCAACTAGGGCCGAGTCTTCGAATCGTCCACTACCAAGATTGCGGAATAGCTGCTGCTCGCTATTGTCATTTGCGATAAAAACGTCCGTCCGTCCGTCGTCGTCAAAATCTGCGAACGACACTCCAAGAGATTTCCCTTTGGTTTGCGTGATACCCGATCTTTCCGATACATCCTCAAAGGTGCCATTCGCTTTCTGATGAAACAGAAGAGCCGTCGTGGCTTTGAAGTTGTCGGGGTGACAGTAAGCTCGATAACCCGGACGAGCGTCACCGCACACAAGGGCCCCCACTTCAAAGTCCCAGGCGACGTATCGCGTGACAAGCAGATCCAAACGCCCATCACTGTCAAGATCAAAAAAACCAGCGCTTGTAGCCCAGCCATCTACTTTGACGCCGATCTTCGCTCCTACGTCCGTAAACGTTCTATTACCGTTGTTTCGGTAAAAAACCGCACCGCCGAAATGAGTAACAAACAGATCCGAAAATCCATCCTTGTCATAGTCGCCAACCGCGACCCCAAATCCATATCCGGTACCAGCTAATCCAGCTTTGACCGTAACGTCTTCAAAAGTTCCGTCCGCTGTCTGCCGATACAACCGATTCCAAAACTTCGCCGCTTGCTTATCAGGCATTTTCCCTTTCGGCATCGGGTCCGACAGTTGGGCGCCATTAGTGAAAAAAACATCTAGCCGGCCGTCGTTATCGTAATCGATCAACCCGACCCCGCCGCCCATGGTCTCAAGCAGATATTTTTGCGAAGTGGCCGAAGTTTCATGCCTGAAATCGATCCCCGCTTTAAGGGAAATGTCTGTGAAAGTGACTGGTGAGGGAAACTGCTGGGCTGTTGTCGATGGACGCTCAGGAACATTCGAGCTATAGGCTTTACCCGGCTGGCCTGCTTGCGGGAACATCGCTAAGGGAGCAAGGGAGGAAGCGAGAGCAAAAAAGACTTTTAAACAACGAAGCAGCATTTCTGCAGTCTACTCTAATAAGTATCTGTTCAAGCCTCCACCGCTTCGAACTTTACCTCGAAGCCTAGTTGTTGGGGCCTACCCCGAACGTCGAAGATTGTGTCCGTTTAGGCCCTTACCTTGAAATTCCATAATTACTCTTCACACCCTTGTCACACCCAAAAATGTTTAGGAACAGTCAATATTTAGAGGTTCGGAAATACAGGTCAAGCTGTTAGACTCGATATCGATCGACGGATCGGGGCGAAAATCTTTACGCATACGAAGGTCTCGTGACGTCCGTGCTAGGATTGATAACCCCAAGGTCGGGAGTTCTCCCTCGCCACCATTTAATTGAAAAGGCAGGCTGCCATAATGCCTGCCTTTTGCTATTCGATGCACCGCCTTAAAACATTTCTTAGAAGATCACCGGCCGTGCGCATTTTGCTGGGCTTTATTTTAGCTGCCGCGGCTCTGGCTCTACTGGACTGGCTGGTAATGGGGCCGGGCCGATCTCTTACGGCATCGTTCGATGGTTCCATCAGGTCGAGCATTCGTCAGATGCACTCGCCATTGTGGTCCTCTCTTTTTCTGAATACAACGAAACTGGGATCCACGATCTACCTTGCAGTGATCGGATCGGTCGCCGGGCTTCTGCTGATCGGATATAGGTTTTACAGGATCTTCGGTTTGTTCGTCGTTGCGATGGTCGGTCAGTCGATCTTGCATAACGGAGCCAAATTCCTGGTTGCCCGGCCCCGCCCCGCGGCAATGCTTAATTACCCGGCGATCGAAAGCTTCAGCTTCCCCAGCGGACATGCTCTCTCTTCGCTTTGCGTCTACGCCACGCTCGCATGGCTTGCCACTAACCGACTCGAAAACCCGGCGATCAAGGCGGTGATCTGGATCGCGACGCTCACGATCGTCTTCCTCATCGGCATCTCACGAGTCTACATCGGTATTCATTACCCGACCGACGTTTTGGCGGGGTGGCTCGCCGCCGCTATCTGGACCGCTGCAGTTGTCTCTTGTGATAAGGGCAGCGTTCGCGGCTAGACGACCTCAGCTGGTGAGGCGGCGATAGATACTTGGCATCCGTTCCGGCAACGATAGTACATCGTCGATGATCGTGTAGCCGACGTCACCGTACAGATCTTTTAACTCCGACTCGGATTCACGGTCGACGGTTATGCAGAACGGGGTTATGTTATGGGTCTTGGCTTCGATCAGGGCTTCGCGAACGTCTTCTCGGGCGTAGCGAGCGTCGCCGTAGTCGTGATCGTACGGACGACCGTCGGTTAGGATGATCAGAAGTTTTGTCCGCGACTCCTGTTTCAATAGCTTATGGGCAGCGTGACGGATGGCGGCTCCGAGTCGGGTGTTGTTTTGGAATGTGATCCCGCCGATCCGCCGTTCGGTCTCGTCAGAATACTTTTCGTGAAAATCCTTCACGACATAAAACTTCACATTCCGCCGGCCCTCGCTGGTAAAGCCGTTGATCGCATAAACGTCGCCGACAGCCTCAAGCGCTTCGCTCATTAGCACCAATCCCTCTTTCTCGATCTCGATTATTCGACGACCGGGGTACGTGTAAGGCTGCAGCGGATTCCGTGTGATCGTCCGCGCGGTCGATGAAGATTGATCTAGCAGCAGCGAGACGGCAACATCGCGCTGTTTCCGCAGCCGCTTTGTATAGATATTTTCCGACGGATTCCCGTCCGCCTTCTTATCTACAACGTACTCAACCAACGCGTTCAGGTCGTAATCTTCGCCATCGATCTCGCGGTTCACTCGAGTCAGATTCTCGGGCTTCATCAATTGGAACTGGTGACGGATCGACGAGATCACGCCGCGGTATCGCGTCCGCGCCAACTCGACGAAAGTTCTGTCGCCTTGCTTCACTTTCTTCTCGATCACGCGGCTCCAGCCGACGCGGTAATCGTTTAACTCCCGGTCCCATTCGTCATACGCAAACGCCTCATCACCCGGTTCGAGCGCCTGTTCCGGCATCTCATTCTGCGTCCACGCCTCCGACCCCTGCAGATCGTCCGGTTCGGCGTCTTCTTCAAGGCTGTTCCAGGCGTTGAACAGGTCCTTCACATCGTCGGGCTGCTTCGGCTTCGGCTCGCGTTGGATCTTGTCCTCGGTCACGCCCTCGGCCGCATTCTTGTCTTCGAAAACGTATTCGTTCTTCTCGTCCTGCTGCTCTGGCTCGGCTGATTCCTGCATCTGCTCTGGCGTGATGTTCATGAACAACGAATACACGCGGCTCGTCGCCATCAGCGAATCAGCAACCGTGGCCTTCTCCATGGCCAAGTACGACTCAATGACCGTCTCGATCTCCGACACGATCTGACCGTAGAACTGTCGAGCGTCGTCGGTCGCACCGCCGCACATCGTGATCTGAAACAGCAGTTCGAAGGGGACCTGATGGATCGGCACGTCGAAGATGTACGGCCGTTTTTCAGCTAGGTAACGCCGCATGAGATCAAGATCTTTTCGCAAACCCTTGTACATCTGCCGCAAGCGATTGTCGACTCGCGCGTTTTCCATCGTGCCAAAGATCTTGCGAGCAAGCCGCGGCTCCGGAAAAACTTTCAACACCTCGCGATAGTCTGACTCCTTCGGCAGCTTTGGAACGCGGACATTCTTGTCCGCAACTTCGGCTTTCTCAGCCTTCTGGACGTCCGCAATATATCCCCCAAGCGAGAACATATCGCGATCATCCTCACTTGCCTCGTACAAAGACGAAAGCTCGGCGAACGCCGCTTTCAACCCCTTCCCATCCTTCTCAAACGTCCCAAACTCGATCTGTCCGGCACCGTGAGCTGCGAGCACCTTAAACAGACGAAAGTCTCGTTCCTCGTCATCAAATTCGGCGATCGTAGCGGGCAAGTAGATGGTTTTCCCATCCCCGATACGTGACTCCTGCGGGATCGCGGTCAACGGTGCGATCTCCACCTCTTTACCCGTCAAACCTTCAATGTAGATCCGCAATACGGTTTGTATTTTCTCAAGCGCAAGTCCCGTGCGAGTCTCGCTCAGATGCTCGTGCGACTGGCGTGTCTCAAGCGCGAAGTACGAGCGTCGGGCCTTTGTCGACTCGTCCGCCATTTTCCGCAAACCCGTCTCGATCCACTCCTCGAACTGCTCCAGCGTCACCTTTCTTAATGCTGCGGTGCTCGATCTGAAGGCGGCCAACGCGCTTTCAGCATCCGTTTCGGCTATCGTCCCGGTCAGCTCAAGCACCCGTCGGATCTTGTCGAGCGGTGATGACTGCTTGTGTTTGAACGTCGCGATCTGCGAAAAGAATTTCGGCGTGGCCCGCAGGAACGCTATCAGCACGGCATTGCCATGTTTGCCGATCTTCTGAAGGACCTCGCACCACTCATCAAACACCGACGCCGCGGTTCGAAACACCTCCGCACCCGAGGATATAAAATGCAGCGTTACGCTTCCGCCGTGATCGAGGAACACGACGCCGGCATCCGCAAGCTTCCTTGCCGACTCGGCATCTAGCCCTTCGAGCGCCTTCGGCAAATTTCCCCAAAGGTCCGCCGTCATCCCGCCCGTACGCGTAGCAAACACCGACGCCAACTTGATCGCCGCCGACGCCACTTCCCGTTTCGACTCGCCAAACTTACCCAACGCCTCCGCGACCGGCGGAGTCTTCTGTATAAATTCTGCGCTGTGCTTTGCCGAGCGATTAGCTATGTCGAGCGCAAGCTTCAGAACATCCGTCAGCAGTTCGTCGTCGCCGATATCTTTCGCAAGCTTCGGGATCGAGTAGTACGTTTCAAGCGCGATCGAACTCGACAATACCAACTGACGCGTGCAGATCTGGAAAACGAGTGGACGTGCGGCTTCCGGGACTTCTGAAAGCGGCTCGACACCGTCCGCGAAAAACTTAGCTCCGGCATCGGCACTCCCCATCGCCAGACGGCGCCCAAGTTCGCCCCACAGACGGATGTCCTCAGCCGAAAGAATTTCGGCGGCAACCGGAACGGCCGCTACAAATTCCCGACTCGCCTTCAGGCTCACGCCGGCCAGAGCCGCGCTCACCTCCAGCGCCGCCCGCCGCTTCTCCGCCGGCAGCCGGCTTAATCCGGCGGCAATGCCGGTCAACGAACTCTTTTGGCCGTTCTGATCTTCCACTTATCTAAAGTCTAGGAACTGCGCCGGGGAATGTCCAAATCCACCGATCGAAGCGATCTGCGGCTAGGCGGCGGCGGCCATCAGTCAACCTCATACAGCCAAGCGGCGAATTTGGATAACACACCAACCTTTCGGGTGTGCCGTCGAATTCTCATCTCGGTCGCTCGCGGAGCTTCATGAAGTAGAAAGGTGCAGCCGCTAGAACGCGAGATGTAGACATCAAAAACGCGGTGCAGGGTGCGCGGTTTAGCCAGCGACGTTTTCGCCCAATTCGTACATCGTGTGAATGTCAGGTATGTTGAGCGCCGCCCGGTAGTTCGGAAGATCTTCCGAGTTCAGGTGTTTGTGGTTGTTGGGATGAGAACCGAGGAACACCCCGTCAGAGAACGTTCTCGGGTAACGAGTCACGACAACTTTCCGCGGGTGGAAAACCAGTTCAGTGGGTGTGCGGGCTGTCGACCAGAGATGCAAACAGCGGGACCGTTTCGTATTCGCGAGGGCCAAAGTAATACGCTCGCGGAGGGTTGCCATCGCTGTAGATAAAGATGTGGAAGCAGGCATTGACGCCGTATTCGATAAGAGCGTCAAGCTTTCCGGCCCGTTCCATTTCCGCGAGTTTCGCCATCACAAAATTCTGCTCGTCCGCCGTCATGTGCTTCCGGGCAAGGTCGAATGCACAGCCGGAGGTATGCGGCGGCAAACTGCCCTCGCCCCGGACCTTGAAAGAATTGGCATTGCCCGAATTGAGCAAGATCTGATAGTCCATCGAGCGGGTCAAAGACGTGACCCGTAATGGACGGCCGAACCTTCCGTGATAGGCGTCAGCAAGTTCCTTCAAGATCGGCTGCGCCCGTGGATGAAACATTCTCAGCAGCCGCATTCGCATCTGCTTTCGGTCCGCCGAATTATTGAGATCGTATTTTCTCCCTGCAAAATTCTCAGCAAGCCGTGCGATCGATTGATACTTTGGATGTCCGCTCCCGATCTCTGCGCGTTCACTCGGAAACGCGAAAGACATGATCGGGGAGTCCTGAGCCGAGCCGCCTACGTCCAGATAGAAGCTCTCCGTAGCCATCGGCATCTCTTTCAGCCGCTGCAATTCATCGGTGCTCTGTCGCTTTTCGGCAAGATCCGCAAAGTCCAGCGGTTGCCGATACCCTTCCGCTTTCATCTCGCGCAGCTTCATCGTCTGTTTGATCACGCCATCGCCGAACAGCTCCTTGGGAACATTCAACCCGGGAGGACGAATACCCGTCTCGCCCTGCCGCGGCTCGAAAGCCTTTTTCTGCCCGGCAGCAAGCAGCGCCGCAGGCACGTTGAGCTCCGCCTCTTCATCGACAGCATTGGTGATGTCCGCGACGTTTTCCGACTTGATCTCTTCTTCGGCGGTCTCCCACGACGCTATCAGGTCGTCGAGGTCGTCCTCATCTTCGCCGCCCAGCGGATCGATCACGCGGGCCGGGATGACAGTGCTGACGATCGCACCTGACCGGCCACCCGCCTTCGGATCGCGAACTAGTAGATAGATGCCAATGCCGCCGAGGATCAGTATCAGCAGCGTCATCGCGGCAGAAGCGACGATGAGATAGGTTTGGGTGTTAGAGATCTG
>JAQSDP010000427.1 GCA_029945985.1 bacterium
AAAGCAGAACCAATTCACCGTCGGCTGGCAGTTCGGACGGCGCGAGAATCGAAGGACCAACGGCAGTTCGGTGACTCAGCTGGAAGAGGCGTTTCGGGCGAAAAACATAAACACGGACGCGATCAACTTTTCGGATAATCACGTGTTTGGATCCAACGCGGTCAATCAGTTCAGAATGCAGTGGTCGCAGTATAAGCCAAGCTTCCAGACGGATGACCCAACCTTCCCGGTTGTGCTAGTCACATATCGCGACCCTGTTGCGAATGCGACTCGCACTCTCGTTGCAGGAAACTCTACCACTAGCACTTCGCTCAACTTTGCCGATTCGCGAAACGAGACTCGATGGCAGTTTCAGGACTCCTTCACTTACGTTGCAGGAAGGCACACGTGGAAATTCGGTTTTGACGCACAGAACGTTCGGTCGGAGACGATCGGACTGGGAGATCAAACTGGCACGTTCAACTTCAGCAGCGTACTTAATTTCAACAACAACAATGTGACCCGGTTTCGACAGAACTTTGGAACAAGTTCTGATGTGACGAATACCTATTACGGATTTTTTGTAAATGACGAGTTTAAGCCCTGGTCGAACGTGACGATGAGTCTTGGATTGCGATACGAGCGTGAAACCGCGGTTGACGATAACGATAACTTCGGACCGCGATTCGGAGTAGCATGGGATCCCTTCAAGAAGGGCAAAGGCGTGGTTCGTTTCGGTGCAGGCATTTTTTACAACCGGGTCCTTCTTCGAACCGTCGCAGATTCGATACAGAACTCCGGCGGCAACCTCATATCGTTCGATTCAAATACGATCGGGACCTCTGCCAACGACCCCCGTCGTGGCCCGATTCTAGCGGCGATCGCGGCTAATTTCCCAGACAGCTATGCCTCTATCGATGAGCTAAGGAACCTAGTAAACACTACCTGCTCGTCGATAGTCTCCGCATTCGCGTGCAATCAAAACACAGGTTTCGTAACCAACGTTACTAGCAGCGGAAATCCATTGCGCTCGGTCGATGATGACCTGAAGATACCTGAAAGTTATCAATTTAACGTCGGATTTGAACGCGAGATCGGGAAAGACTTTGTGTTTGAGGCGAACTACACATGGAACCGAACCGTCCATCTTTGGCGTGATTCAAACCCGAATGCTCCGAGTCTCGCGCTGGCAAATCAAACGTTCGGAGCGAACTACGACGATTGGACCGAATATCTTGTAAACAATCCATTTCAGCTTTCGCCAACCCGAAGATATACGTTCTATCTCGGTGATCCCGCCCAGCCGGGTAATGGATTGACTACGACTCAGGGTGGCTCGACGCAATGCGGTACGACGACTCCTAATTGTTGGGTCAACCTTAACTCTACTAATTCCTCATCGACGACGCCGCTAGTCTCTGTCCCCGGACAAAACAATAATGCGACCGGTGCTCCAATAGGAATTGCATTGGCAGCTATCGCTCGGTTCCGTCCTGACCAAGGGGCGGAAGAGACTTCCCTGATCGGGTCACGTGGAAAAGCATTTTATCAGGGGTTAATTCTTGAACTCCGACGGCGTTATCGTCCGCTCGGCTACGGCTTCGGGCTTTCAACAAGAATCGCTTACACACTTTCGAGCACAAAAGACGATGGTTTGAATAACACTTCAAATGCTGAGATCGATGGCGACTTTGCCCGTGAATGGGCGAGAAACCTGCAGGATCGGCGTCACCGACTTGCTATAACCGGCACCCTCGACACCCCATCGTGGTTCGGCGAGATTCGATTTTCGCCTCTTTTCCGTTACGGCAGTTCAGCGACCTTCAACCTCGGTATCGGCGGCAGCGACCGCAACCTTGACGATCTCGGAACCGATCGCGTTAACTTCAGCGGGAACCTCGGCGATATCGTCTGGCGGGAGCCCGGATCGCCGTTCCCGGCCGCTCTGGCTGGCCAGTTTTCGCTCCAGCCGATCGGGGCGAGAAGTGGAAACCTTCCTCGTAATGCGGGACGCGCACCAAGTTTCTATACATTCGATCTCAATATCACCCGCGAGTGGAAGTTTACTGAGCGGATAAGGTTTCGTCCGGTTGCAGAATTCAACAATATTCTGAACGCAGCGGTATTCAGCTATGGTGCTGAGTTTATAGACTTTTCCGCCCTGACTGCATCGGACCCAGAGGAGCAAGCCGCGTTTCTGGTTCCTACCCGAACCTATCGGCAGCGGCAGATACGTTTGGGATTCAGGCTTGATTTCTAGTACCCCACAGTTTCGTTGGCCGCTCGCCTCATATGGCGGGCGGTCTTTCATTTTGACCGAATATATTGAAATCTGATGACGTGAGTGGCGGCCGGTGATATGTTTGATTGGTCGAACTGTCTCTTGTTCGCCCTTCCTATGAGTCAGGTTCTCGAAAGGCCATCAATCCCGGTTTCCGAAGTATCGATCGAGTCGGTACTGCTCGATGCAGATCTCTTCGTGAAGTACAGTTCGCCGGACAAGGCGTTCAATCTGCTTCGGGATTCGATCGAGCGGAGCCCGCGGTCGATCTCTCTGCGGGAAAAGATGCGCGATATCTGCGTAAAGCAGAAAGATCTGAATGAAGCGGCCCGTCAATGCCTCGCGCTAGTTACGCTATACATTGCTCGTGAGGAATTTGACCTTGCCTACGACAGGCTCCAGGAAGCAAAACTTCTCGACCCGCGGATATCCGTAGCTCCTGGCCTCGAAGCTATTCGCCGGGCCCGCCGACCCGACTTCGCCACCACTCGCGACCGCTCGCCCCGAGAGGTCCGGACCGATGTTACCTTCGCAGGGAACCTTGGCTTTGTCAGCATCTTTGACGCGGTTCAGGTGATCGAGAATGCGAAAATGACCGGCTTGCTAGTTCTCAAATCGGATATGCACCTTGCGAACGTGGCGTTTAACGACGGCAAGATCGTGGATGCAGAATGTAACGGACGGAACGGTTCGGGCGCGTTCAAAGAGATCGTTGAACTCTCAAGCGGAACTTTCGAGTTTCAGGTGTCGGAAACAGAATTCCCGGTAGTGATAAGTATCTCGAGCAACACGAACTTTATTCTTGACGTCCTAACCGAGTTGGACAACGAAAGGGCCGAAAAAGACGGCCTTCGGAACGTCGGCGGCTAACTAACATAAACCACAACATCTTGTTGAACACGGCGCGCCGGTCCAGGCACGCTGTTTTGCGTTATAGCACTGATTTTATCGGCTCATTATCGGCGTTACTCATTTGACTTAATGCCTCACTAGACCACAAAATATAGGCTGCCCTGAAACAGCACCTATATACGATGTTCAAGCTTCAACGCCTAGAAATTACCGGCTTCAAATCGTTTGCAGATCACACGGAGATCGTCTTTACGGGCAACGGAATAACCGCTGTTGTAGGCCCGAATGGCTGCGGTAAATCGAACGTTTCCGACGCTATTTCGTGGGTGCTCGGCGAGCAGCGGGCCAAGTCACTCCGTGGTGCCGAGATGAAGGACGTCGTCTTTCAGGGTACCAAGAATCGCAAACCGTCCGGCATGGCCGAGGTCGTGCTTCATATGGTCCGCGATGAAGATGCATTCGACGCCGACGAAGCCGAGCTTGAAGACATTGATTCCACACTGAGCGAGATCGATGAACTCGCGGTCGATGTTGATGCTCTTGAAGCAGAAACTCTCGAAACACCGGAAGTCTTGGACTCGGTTGCCGAAACGAACGCGTTTCACGATGGGGAAGAGGTCGTCGAAGAAAAGGTTCAAGCTGCTCAGGTCGGATCGGTTCTCACCGTGGAGCGGGTGATCAAAACAAAGCGTCACTGGCGGCCGCGTTCATTCGCACTTGATTTCGCTCCCGGCGAAGCCGTGTCGGTGACGCGCCGCTTGTATCTATCGGGCGAGAGTGAATATCAGCTCAACGGTAAGACGTGCCGGCTGCGCGACATCCAGGACCTGTTTGCCGGCACCGGACTTTCGGGTTCGCACTACGCAATCATCGAGCAGGGCCGCATCGGACTGATACTCTCCGCAAAGCCCGGCGATAGACGCAACCTCATCGAAGAAGCGGCCTGTATCTCGAAATTCCGTACCCGCCAGCGGGCTGCCGAGGCACGTCTCGAATCGGCCAAAACCAATCTTTATCGGATCGCCGACATTGTTTCCGAAGTAGAGAAGAATGCGAATTCGCTTCGGCGGCAAGCAGGTAAGACCCGCCGCTTTCTGGCTCTTCAAGAAGAATTCCGCGTCTTTCAGCGCCAGTATTTCGCCGCCGAAGGTAGGTACTACGACGTGCTGATCGCCGAGCTTGAGAAACAGCTCGCCGCCGCCGTCGAAACCGAAAAGGGACTGGTCGAAAAGGTCGCGCAGATGGAAGCGGCTTCTCGCGAGGCAACCCAAGGGGCTCGCACGGAAGAGGAGAACCTGTCGGCAGTTCGAAAGCGCCACGCGGAAGCCGAGCTAGAGCGGGACCGCACTTCGCGTGAACATAGATATCAGTCAGAACAGATAACCGAATTTTCAGCCCGTATCGAAACGCTTCGCAGTGAGATCTCTGCTCTTACAGAACGGGTCGCGCTGGTCACGTCCGAGCGTTCTCGGCTCATCGAGGAAGAACAGAAGGAAAGCTCTGAAGCTTCAGCGGCAGAGGCGGTTCTACTCGAAGCTGAGGGCCTGTTTGCGGCCAAGATCGCGGACGTGAGAGCGATCGAGGGAGATCTGGAGAAGCGGCGGAGCGAGTTGCTTCAGCATACTGCTGCCGGCGAACGCTTTGCTGAAACGGCACGCCAACTCGCCAGCAACCGCGATCGCCTTCTCGAGCGGATCACCGGCCTCGAACGCGAGGAACAAAGGGCTGTTGAAAGTCATCGTGGCCATATTGCTGAAGCGGAAAAGCTCGCCGGAGAACTGATCACCGAACGGGCCAAGCTCGAATCGCTCCAGTCGGAGAAGAAAGAATTCCTCGCGGATGCAAATGCCGCCAGAGAACTAGTTTGCACGGCGGAGGAGCTTCTCAAGGGCGTCCAGCAGGAGCATTCGCGGGTAAAGCATCGGCTTGAAACACTGCAGGAATTGGACGAGCAGCGGGCCGTATACGCTCCCGAAGTTCAAAAGCTTTTTGCCGAGCAGGCGAACATCGGCGTCAAGCTTCGCGGCGTGCTGGCAGACTTTCTCAAGGTTGATCCGTCGGCCGAAAAAGCCGTCGAAAGTCTCTTCGGCCCGGCATTGCAGGCTGTCCTTGTGTCGTCCATCGATGACGCTAGGCGCGTCTCAGAATGGCTTGCCCGCGAAGGTTCGGGACGAATATCGGCCCTGATCGTCGGCGATAGCGAGCTGGACGGATCAGTTGCGGTGAACGGATCGGCCTACATCGGGGACGCTCTCGGCGTATCGAAGGAACTGCGCAGAATCCTTAGCGACGTATTTCCTCGGGAAATGTCCGCTCGCATTGTGGAATCGTTCGAAGGCTCGCCGGGTATCGGTGAGACGCTGGTCGACCGCAGCGGCGATATTCTCGTCGGCGGCCGACTGTTCATCAGCGGCACCTCGCCGGCGGACGAGCAAAATGCATCGCTTCTTGCCTTTAAGCGTGAACTTGCCGGACTCGGCACGCAGGCCGCCGCACTTGCAGCGGATCTTGCAAAGGCTGAAGAATCCGCAGCATACCAACGCGCGGATCTTGCCGCGATCGAGGAAAAAGCCGTCGATGTGCAATCGCTGATCATCAAGGTTGAGCGCCACTTGCTAGGTCTCGAGAGCCAGGAAACGCAGGCTAAACAAGAGATCGAGCGAGCCGAGAGGCATCGTCGCGTCGTTAACGAAGAGATCGTGCAGGCGAAGGGTGAGGTGACCGAGATCGAAGCTCGAATCGCCGAGGCCGAGACGAATGCCCGCACTGCGAGCGAGCTTCAATCAGGAGCCCAGTCCGAACTCGATGCCATCTCCCTCTCGCTGATGAAAGCCCGTGAGATCAGCGAAAACGAGAATGAGGTTCTCAATCAAAAGCGGACGCTCGCAGCAACTTCAGCGGAAAGAAGGCGTTCGGCGCAGTCGGCTCTGCGTAGAGTTGAAAATGAGCAGAAGGAGCTCGAATCTCGGATCGCACAGCAGACTCAGGAGCTTGAATTCACGACTTCAAAGATCGAAAGCCTGACAGCATCGGTTGCGGAGATCTCGGGGAAGATCGAGTCTGTCGGCGATCTCCAGCAGGCCGAAGAAATTGAACTCGCCGAAGCACTCAGCGGCCTGGCGGCCGCTCGCGAACGTGCCGATACGATGAGCACCGAGCTTGCCGACGTTAACCACAAGGCTGCCGATGCCCTTAACGAGCGGGCCGCGATCGAGGTTCGGCAGACCGAGGCGATCACTCAAGTAAGGAGCATCAGCGAGCGTTGCGAGCAGGACCTCTCGACGGCCCTTGCAGAGATCACACAATCGATCGAGCTTCCTGACGATTTCGAGATCCTTGAAGCTCGGGCTCGCGTAGAGGAGATGCGGCAGCGGCTTGAGGCATTTGGCGCGATCAATATGCTCGCCGTTGAAGAGCTTGATGAGGCCGAGGAGCGGCTTGCGTTCCTGACCGCGCAACGCCAGGACATCATCGACGGCATTTCGTCGGCGGAAGAGGCTTTGCAGGAGATCAAAGAACGTTCCCGCGAGCGTTTTGTACGTGCTTTCTCCGCGATCAACGCCAATTTCACCGAGTTTTTCCAGGAACTTTTCGGCGGCGGCCGCGGCGAGATGACGCTGCTCGAATCCGATGACGTGCTTGAAGCGGGTATCGAGGTAGTCGCGCAACCTCCCGGCAAGCGACTGCAAAATATCCTGCTGCTATCCGGCGGCGAGAAGGCGATGACGGCGATCGCTCTTGTAATGGCCATCTTCAAATACCGCCCGTCCCCGTTCTGCCTGCTGGATGAGGTAGACGCTCCGCTTGATGAAGCAAACGTCAGCCGCTTCGTAACCAAGATCGCGACCATGGCTGAAAAGACCCAGTTCATCGTGATCACGCACAACAAACGCACTATGGAAGCGGCCCGAGCTCTCTACGGCGTTACCATGCAGGAGGCAGGAGTTTCGAAGATCGTCTCGGTCAAATTCGAGTAAATGGAACGCGGACGTCCTTGTCCGCGTCTTTTCCGGCGACGGCGGGCTTCTGCATTCGCAACCAAACCTCACAGAAACGCATCGAAAGATGCAATCAGCGGCTGATTTTGTTATGAATAACAGTTCAGTCGCTTCGCGTTGTTATGAAGGTTTTGTTCGGAATTTCGATGGTCGTTCTGATGTCCGTATCCGCGGTCAGCGTGAAGGCGCAAGCGAAGCGGAATACGCGGCAGCCGGCGAAGGCTGAGCCGACCGCGACCCCTGTTCCGACACCCGAAGCAACCCCGACTCCCGATCGGCCGAAGCGAAACGAACGCCCGACGGCCAATCGCCCGCCGACTTCTGATCTCCCGCCGGTTGAGTCGAAAGGCCCTAAATACCGGTACGAATTTTCTCAGCCGGATTTCGTGGTGAGCCACATCGTCATCGAACACGACGACGCAGGCAAGGGCAAGATCACCTTTAAGCGGAGTTCGCTCGGCGAAGAGTTGAGCGAGCGGGTCGTGGTTTCGGCCACGAGTTTAGAAAAGCTTCGGGCGGCATTCGATGCGTTGAACTTCATCGACTCCACCGAAAACTATCAATACGAGCGTGATTTTTCCAACATGGGTAATGTCGCCATCACGCTTGCAAGGGACGGCCGCGAACGAACGGCTAAGTACAATTGGACGTCGAATGAGAACGCCAAACTGCTGATGGATGAATACCGGCGCCTGGCGAATCAACTCGTCTGGATGTTCGATTTCAACCTCGCCCGCGAGAATCAACCTCTCGAGACACCGAAGTTGGTAGATAGTCTTGACGGCCTGCTCAAACGAAACGAGATCTCAGATCCGCGACAGATGCTTCCATTCCTCGTCGCCGTCAGCAATGACGAACGCGTTCCACTTATCGGCCGAAATCGTGCCGGAAAGATCGTCAAGCAAATAGAAAAGCAAAAAAAGTAGTCGCGTTCTTTGGTTCCACTAAACAACAGCTTACGATCCCGCCGAACGGCCGCGCGTGTGAACGCCCTCGGCAAACTCTTCGATCATCTTCCGGTTAAATGCCGGAATGTCATCGGGGTTGCGGCTCGATACGAGCCCGTTGTCAACAACTACCTCTTCGTCGACCCATTTTGCGCCTGCATTTATTAGATCCTGCTTGAGCGATGGCCATGACGTGATCTCTCGGCCCGAGACGACCCCCGCGTCGATCAGCGTCCACGATCCATGGCAGATCACAGCAACGGGTTTCCCGTCATCAAAGAAGGAACGAACGAAGTCTACCGCTTCCGAGTTCATCCTTAATTGGTCGGGGTTAGCGACTCCACCCGGAAGCAGCAAGGCGTCAAAATCGTCAACGTCCGCGTCCGCCAACGCCACGTCCACGGGAAACTTGTCACCTTTTTCGTAATGGTTCCAACCCTCAACCTCGCCGTCCACCGGTGACACGATCTGCGTTACAGCACCCGCTTCATCCAAAGCGGACCGCGGATCTGTTAATTCCTGCTGCTCAAACCCGTCCGCCACCAGTATCGCCACTCTCAGCCCTTCAATATTCGCCGCCATAGTAATGCCTCCAGTTGTGTAAGTGAGCGGTTAGTCTACCTTGAGCCTTACCGAAAAATTGTCTGGCAGAGAACAATCAAGCCGGTATTCCGGAGTTGCTAATCAATCTCGTTAAGCTGGTAAGCTATGGAATGAAATGCCATATCGACTTTTCGGCGGCCTTTGGCTTGCACTTCCACCGGGCCTGCGGAGGTTTGTGCTGCGGCGAGTGCAAACGACTTTTACCGTCTCGGCGGCGGCCGTTGTGGTAAATATCGAGCGCAAGGTCTTAGTGCTTCATCATGTTCTCAGGCCCAACACCGGCTGGGGCTTGCCTGGCGGCTTCGTCGACGCGGGCGAACAGCCGCACATCGCCATCGCGCGCGAGTTGATGGAGGAGACGGGCATCGAGATCACCGATATCAAGATGCTGCATCTGAAGACGCTAGGGCGTCACGTCGAGATATTGTTTGCGGCAAAGGCGATCGAAGAAGGGAAGATCTTGAGCTCAGAGATCGATCATCTCGGGTGGTATGCGTTTGACGAGATACCGGAGCGGCTACCCATGGATCAGCGGCTGACCATCGAGCGGGTATTGAAGGGCGAAATTTGAAAAATCATGCTCGGCTGACTAATATTGTAAGTTCGCTTTCACTCGCAGAAAGGAGATTCATCATGATAGATCTTATTCCAACGCCTGAGTCGGTAATGGGCATCCTGAAAAAGACCGGAGCCTACCGTAAGGGCCACTTTGTTTATCCGAACGGTAAACACGCATCGCACTATTTCCAGATGCCGCTGGCGTTTCGATATTACGACAATGCCCGCATCCTCTCTGTCGGCCTAAGCCGGATGTTCCGGATGGAAAAGTCTATCTCCAGCCGCTTGCCAAAAGTTTCGGTTATCAGCCCGAGCCCGGGCGGCATCATGGTAGCGTTTGGCGTACGCGAAGCTCTCAGCGCTGAGCAGATCTACTGGGCCGAAATGGAAGGGGGCAAACGGCAGTTTCGTCAATATATGTCTGAATCGGAAGTCCATCCGGTGATCATCGTCGATGACATCATCCGATCCGGGAGAGCTCTAGGGGAAACTGTCGAGCTGTGCAAAGAGATCAATACAGAGGTGATCGGGATAGGCGCTATCGCACGGTTCGAAGACAGTCCCTTAGAATTCGGCGGCATTCCGGTGAAGACGCTACTTTCGTTCGACGTTAACTTCTACGAGAACCAGGAGGAATGGAAGACCTCGCGCAGCGCTTCCGACCAGGCTGAGGAAGAAAAGGTCCGGTTCTAAATGGGGACCAATTGATTGATGGGAACGCCCGCATGCGGGCGTTTTCTTTTGCGTTAACGGTCGAAGGTTTTGAGCGACGTGGTCAGTTCGCGTCGTTCGATGTATAGCCTAAGAAATCTTTCTTTGTCGGTCGACAGCGTCCAGATCGCCCTTGCCCACCCGCTCATCTCAGTTGCTTCCTCCCACGAATAGAGTGCGATGTAGCCGGCGACAAAAGAGAAGGGAATCGAGGCGAACGCAAGCATCCACGATCCCGAAAACAGATACAGGACCGCCGCAGCGATGACCCAAGTTAGCGGGAAAAACACCATTCCGGCGAGCACCTTCGCGGTTGATCTAATGTCATCGGCGTCGTGTCGCGAAAAGAGGTATGACGTTAGTTTCGTGAGTTGATATGCAGGAAAATGGAGGATCGTGCCGTAAATTGTTAGCGGCAGCAACATCAGAAGCGCCCACGTTTGAAAGATCGCCTGCCTGATAACAAATCCGCGTGAAAGATTGGCGAGCGAGAGGTGTTCGGGTTCGAGCCCTGCCGTTTTTAACTTCACGTCAAACCTGGCGAGTCTTTCATCGAGCTCCGGAGTGTAGTTTTTTTGCTCCACATATTGCTTCTGAAAATCGAGCTTTTCACCGAGGTTTGCATTTTCTTCGCTGGCTGCGGCAAAGATGCGTTCGGCGATAGCGGCGGTGTGGAGTTCGGACTCGTCCTCAGCATTCAGCGTCACTTGGCGGATCGCAGCTTCGATCCTTGCTGTAAGTTCCTTGACCGCTTTCGCTGGCGGCTGGCCGTCAGCGTCGAGTTCGGTCCTCTCGACTTGAAATGCCTCACCGAAATGCAGAAGCCCCTCGCTGCGGAACGTGGTTTTGTTCGTATAGTGAAGCCCGACGGGCACTATGCGAAGATCGATGGGGTCGTCGCCGATCGAGACCGCTCCGATAGCGATGCGTGCCGCTCCTGTTTTGAGCGGCAGCAGTGTCGGCGAGTTGTGTGAAATTCCCTCTGGAAACAATGCGATAGAACCGCCTTTGCGCAGACGTTCTTCGGCCGCCCGAAACGTTTTTTGATTCTGCGACACGTCAGCTTCCGCATCGATCTTCCGATAAACGGGCAACGCCTCGACCGTTTGCAGTAGGAACGAGATCACCGGCATCTTGAACAGTGTCGATTTTGCGAGAAACGAAATCCGGCGAGGAAGGGCTACGAAAACCAGGGCCGGATCGACGAGTCCGTTCGGGTGATTCATCACGAAGATCACACCGGTTCCCCTCGGGACTGAGCCCGCATTGACTGTTTCTATACGTCGGAAGAAGAGTTTGAGCGCAATACCGAAGATCGCGAGAATGATCTTGAACGTAAACGTGCCCCTGCGGTTGAAGATCAGGTCAGGAAGGCGGAGACGTTTAACAGTAGTCGGCACGAGGAGAGTCTTTAGGCGAAGTCCGTTTTCCCCAGAATCAAATCAACGGAAGACTCGTCTAATCCGTATGAGACTGAAAAGTGCAAATGATAATCGTTCGGAACGGTCGGCTGAGCCAGAGCCAAGATATGGGAAGCCAAGGACTCAAGTCCAGCCTTGTTTGCAACGATAATGACTTCGCCGCCGTCGATTTTGACCTCGATTCGATGCCCGTCAATCCATTTATCAGGTAATCCGGTTGACTGATTGTATTCCGATACGTCTAGGGTGATCTCCATAGCTTACATTTCATGTCTGTTGGTAAGCGCCTTGTCCATCGTCACTTCATCTACATACTCAAGGTCGCTACCGACCGGCATGCCCATGGCGATGCGAGTACAGCGGACGCCGAGGGGTTTCAACAATCGAGCGATGTAGTTGGCGGTGGCTTCGCCCTCGGTAGTCGGGTTTGTGGCGATTATGATCTCGAGCACCTCGACGCCGTCGTTGTTTTCGGGCAGCAGACGCGGCAGCAGATTGGGGATCATCAATTCATCCGGCCCGACACCGCGGATCGGCGAGAGCGAGCCGTGGAGAATGTGATAGAGCCCGCGGAACGAACGCGTTTTCTCGACGGCGACAAGGTTATACGGCTCCTCGACGATGCAGATGATCGAGCGGTCGCGTTTCGGATTCGAGCAGTAAAGACAAGGGTTGACGTCTGTCAGGTTATTGCAGGTCGAGCAGAAAACGATCTTCTCCTTCACCTCGCGAAGCGATTCGACGAACGCGTCGATCTCGGCTTTCGGGCGGCGAAGAATGTAGAACGCAAGGCGCTGTGCGCTTTTATGGCCGACGCCCGGCAGACGTTTGAATTCGTCGATCAGCCGGGCGACGGGTTCGGAGTAATCAAGCATTTACATCAGCCCCGGGGGAAGCATTCCGCCCAATTTTCCTTTGAGCGATTCTTCGACCTTGCGGTGAGCTTCATTCAAGGCCGCGACGGTTAGGTCCTGGATCATTTCAACGTCGCCATCTTTGACAAGATCGGGCGAGATCGTGAGTTCGACGACCTCAAAATCGCCGCGCATCTTTACCGAAACGGCGCCGCCGCCCGCCGACGCGTCGACGATCGTCTGCTTCATCTCTTTGCCCATCTGCTCCTGCATTTGCTGGGCCTGCTTCATCATCGACTGCATGTCGAATCCGCCTGGAAATTTCATATCTTTAACACCTCTTGGTTGACCTCAATCGTATCGTTCCGAATGGCCGATTGCAACGTCTTCACGCTGTGGATATCCACACCAGCGGAATGTGACCTGTCTCACTACTTTTTCGCCCGGAAGAGCCTATACTCGCCTTGTCCTAAAGGAGGGACGTAGCTGTGAACGGAGAAAGAACTTGGACTTATTACAATAGCGGAACCGCTTTAGCTATCGGCATTGTGCTAGCATCGCTGATCTTCGGCTGGTTCTATTCAAGCGCAAAGAAAGGCGACGACGCGATAACCGTGACGGGTTCGGCAAAGAAACGCATTACATCTGATCTTGTGATATGGAGTGCCGGTGTTTCGTCGCAAGCCGCCCAGTTGTCGGACGCCTACAAGCAACTGTCGGATAACATACCGCGGATCAAGCAATATTTGATCGAAAAAGGCGTGCCCGATTCTCAAATGACCATTTCGTCGATCACGACGACAACCCTAAAGCGTCGCGACGGTGATGGAAACGAAACGGCCGAGATCACCGGCTATTCGTTGACGCAGAGTATCGAGGTGCGGTCGAACGACGTGCAGAAGATCTCCCAGGTCGCACGCGAGGCGACCGAGCTTATCAACCAGGGCATCCTGGTCGAATCGAAGGCTCCGCAGTTTTACTACACGGCGATCGGCGACCTGAAGATCGAGATGCTCGGCGAGGCTGCAAAGGACGCCAAAGAAAGAGCATCGCGAATAGCGTCGAGCACCGGAAATTCGATCGGCTCGGTAAGATCGGCGAAAATGGGCGTGCTGCAGATAACCGCCGCCGATTCAACCGATGTTTCCGATTACGGCGTATACGATACGACCACGATCGAAAAAGACATGACCGCTGTAGTAAACGTCAGCTTCGCGGTAAGTTGACTTCTGCATAGCAGCGGGCCGGTTAGCTAGGGCGATCCGTCAAAGTTGAGCGTGTCACCCTTCCTAACCCGCAGGAAAGCCGATCTTCTAATCCTCTTACGGATCTCGTTCGCAGTTTGCCGGATCTTGAGAGTAAAATGGAATGAGAAGACGGCAGATCGCGATTTCGACAAGGTCGGCCGCCGCTGCCACTAGATAGATGAGCACCGATCTGGAAAGATCAACCTGGCCACTGAACCAGCCGTCGGCACGCCACAGATTCATCTCCGTGCTCTTTATCTCCATCGTTTGGACGTCAAGCCTGCTCTTCCTGCTCTTGGGCCTTCCGGTGCTTATTTTCCAGAAGATCTCGTCCGCGTTTACTAAGAAAGCTTAACCCGGCTGCCCCATCCGTGATAACATCATGTTGCACGGATGAAAAGCTACGTAGTCAAACGCGATCAGCGATCGCTCCCCGATCGGCTCACCAGATTTAAGGATGAACTGAACGAGGAGCAATTCCGCGTCGTTACGGCGCCGGCTAAAGCGGCGTTGGTCGTCGCGGGAGCCGGAACGGGAAAGACCCGTGCGATCACGTACCGTGTTGCATATCTTATCGAGCAGGGCGTATCACCCCAACGAATCCTCCTAGCGACCTTCACCAATCGAGCCTCCCGCGAGATGCTGCGCCGCGTCGAATCGCTCACCGGATCGCAGAACGTCCACAAGGTTTGGGGCGGTACGTTTCACCGCATTGGCAATCTCATCCTGCGCCGCCACGCCGTCTCGCTGGGGTTCGATGCGAACTACTCGATCCTCGACAGCGAAGACGCAAAAGACTTTATTAACGTCTGTATCGAAGACGCCGCGATCGACACAAAGGCAAAGCGGTTCCCCAAGCCAGAGGTGGTTCAGGACATAATCTCGTATGCGAATAATACCGATGCGCCGATCGACGAGATCGTCATCGAAAAGTATCCGTATTTCGAACCGATCACTCACCAGATCAAACGCGTCGATGAGATATATCAGGCTCGAAAGATAGAGCGCAACGTGATGGATTACGACGATCTGCTGATGAACTGGAAGCGGCTGCTGATCGAGAAACCGGAGATCGCGACCGTTTATGCGGAGCAGTTCCAGCACATCCTCGTCGACGAATATCAGGACACTAATAAACTGCAAGCCGAGATCATCGACTTGCTCGCGGCAAAGCACAGAAACGTAATGGTCGTCGGCGACGATGCCCAGTCGATCTTCGCTTGGCGGGGTGCGGAGTTTACAAATATCTACGAGTTTCCGAAAAGATATCCCGAGGCGGAGTTGTTCAAGCTCGAGACGAATTACCGCTCGACGCCTGAGATACTCGGCCTCGCGAACGTTTCGATCGCGAACAACAAGAAGCAGTTTCCAAAGATGCTCACGGCCGTAAAGCGTTCGCGCGATGTGAAGCCGGCGTTGGTGCCCAGCTCTGACGTCGAACAGCAGTCCGCGTTCATCGCATCGCGGATATTAGAATTGCGTGACGAAGGCACGTCGCTGGAAGACATCGCTGTCATCTATCGCTCGCATTATCATTCGGTCGAACTGCAGCTAGAACTCGCCCGCCGCAACATTCCGTACCGTGTTCAATCAGGCGTGCGTTTCTTCGAGCAGGCCCACATCAAGGACGTCGTCTCGTACCTGCGGATCATCGTCAACCCCCGCGACGAACTCGCATGGAAGCGTGTCTTGAAAATGATCCCCGGCATCGGTTCAACAACCGCAGCACGCGTATTTGAAACGATTCAAATGCACAAGCCCGCGCGTGAACAAGGGCGATATCAGGACGCCGCGGCTGAGTTGCCCGTATCGCCCTCCCTAACGGTCGGGCTTGTGCAAGATGTGCCTCAAGCCATCCCTCGCCTTCGCTCCAGCGAACCGTTCCGCAAGTTCATCATTCTGCTCGAACTTCTCTCGTCACAGGAGAATCGCAACGATCCTTCGAAGCAGATCTCGCTCATTCTCGAGCATGGTTACGACGCCTATTTGCAGGAAAACTACGAGAATGCCGACTCGCGTGCCGAGGACATTCGCGGCCTTTCGATGTACGCCCAGCGGTACGATTCGACCGAAACGTTTCTTTCAGAACTGGCGTTACTCTCGACCGAACAATTCAAAGAACCCGCGCCGCTGGTCGGTGAAGATGTTGTCTCGGCAGGGGATGAGGACGAACTGCTGACGCTCACGAGCGTCCACCAGGCGAAGGGGCTCGAGTGGAAAGCGGTCTTCATCATCTGGGCTGCGGAGGGGAAGTTTCCATCACCCAGAAGCCTCCGAGAGATCGACAGCGAGGAGGAAGAGCGACGCCTGTGGTACGTCTCGCTCACCCGAGCAAAGGACGAACTCTACATCACGTACCCGTTGCTGATGACCGATTACAACCGCCAAACCGTTCTCCAAAAACCATCCCGCTTCGTCACCGAATGCCCACCCGCAATGTTCGAGATCTGGAATCTTGAGGAAGAGTCATTGCCGACTAACGATGCCCCTTTAATACTTTCGGCTGCGGAAGACTTCATTAACTGATACGGCAAATTGCGGATAAACTAGCGTCGAGCAATCAAGGGCTCGGAGGTCTTTCATGGGCGTCAAAGAACAGATGATCGGCATTCTCCGCGGCGGAGAGGCAAGACGGATAAGGTTTTCATTCCGCGGAACAAGCGGCGATACCATCTCGGTCGATCCGAGCAGCTTTGAGCGTGTCGCTGTCGCGCTTCAAAACCGCACGATCAACATTGTCGAGGGACGATTCAATACGGATATTGCGATGTACAGCGCTCAGGCGGACGTTGCAAACAACGCTGCCGCAAACACCTTCTATCTCGGAAGCAACCCTCGATACTCGCGGATCTTCAACGCTCTCGTCATACATGAATCGGTTCATGCTTCTTTCGACCTTGTACGCAGTAGATTACCCTGGGTCGACAACGAGGCCGCAGCCTACATCGCTCAGGCATACTACGCGCGAAACTCCGGGCTGGACCGAATGGCCTTCCGACTCGGCTCTCATCCGAGCACCGCATATCAGATAGTCACGAATATGCGGGCGAATTCGACAAGCGATGTCGACTTCTTTCTCGACGCTCTTCGATCGACTCTTCGCGGCGACCGTCTTTACAGCCACTACATTAACAACGAATTTCGTGGCGACGGTTAGCGGCGACGGAGGCTGCAACCGGTGAGAAACGTAGGGAAGGTTTGAAGAGACATGACAACCGGCTACTCCGCCCCTGCGCCGGCCATCAGTTAGAATTCGTCCTGCGGCAATTCGAGATTTTAAACTCCCGAAAAGCAACCAAATAAATTCGACCGTGCATCCGTATGCAGACGCACACAAATTCCTGTTCCACACCGGAACATTACTAAGAATAATTTGTCTAACCCATAGTTAGGAAAGGACTTGGCTGTCAATTGCGAAGCAGTCCGATCAGCTCTGGTTGCCTATGGTGTTCAGCCCAGGCGTTAGCATGATCCGAGCCGTGGTTTGCTCCGACAGCTATTCAAAGACCCGACGCCTACGCCGGCGACGGAACGTGGTCGCGATCTTGTTGGATGCTCCGACGGCACGGCTGAAACGCCGCCGCCGATAGCTCCAGCCGCGCCCGCAGCCACGACTGAAACTGCTACTCCCACTTCGCTCCGATCTGATGCTCCGACCACACCGGCCCCAAACGACATGGCATCCGACAACTTTGGCTTTAAGCTAAAAATCGGCAAGAATAGCGCGTTGCAAGAGGGAAAAGTGCGGTGCAGGACGCGCAAATGAGTGTTGCTAGTTGAAAATCGGACGGTGCCGGGCGTACATATGCGCGTTGCGCGCGACCCTACTTCGGTTGCTGTTGAGATAGACAGTGAAGTGTGCCAAGTCCCCAGACCAGGTCGAGGGAGTGGATGCCGATGACTTTTCGTTTTGGGAAGAGTTCGGCGAGGATGCCGAGTGCAGTACGGTCGTTGGGATCGCTGAACGTCGGGACGAGGACCGACGAATTCGTGATCAGGAAGTTTGCGTAGCTTGCCGGCAGCCGCTGGCCACGGTATATCACCGGTTCGGGCATCGGGAGAAACTCGACCGCTATCTTCGACCCGTTCTCGAGCCGCATGCCTCCGAGCCGTTCTCGATTCTCTTCAAGAAGGTTGTAGTTAGCGTCGGATGAATTCGATTCACGGCAAAGGACTACCGTTTCCTTATCGA
>JAQSDP010000428.1 GCA_029945985.1 bacterium
TATCTCCGCCGTTCAACGATCGTCTCCCATGCGTCATCGACCGTAGTGCTTGATAAGATCAGTTCACATTTCGGGAACTTCATCACCTTGTCAGCCGCTAGTTTCCAGAGCAGTTCGCGGACATCTTGCGGCTCGGAGATGCACCGCTCGCCGGTGTGGTCCCCGTTGAAGGGGGTGTCGAAGATCAATTTCCATACTGCGCTAAGAGTAGAAGGATGGGTCTCAGGAACTTCATTCTTCCCGAAGCAGATCTTGCCGGAACCGATATTAGGCAGCGGTGCGACCGCAAGGTTTGTGTTTGCGGTTATGTGTGACGAGGCTGCGGCCCACATGTAATATTCCTGACCCTTTCCGAGAAGAATAAGAGGCGGAAGAGTGACGGCCAGTTCAACCAATCCGCGATCCGCGAACGCGACGGTGATCTTCCGGATCGCGGCGGGTTCGTAAGAGATTATCGCGTTGCCTTCCGGGGCCTCGCGATATCGCAGTACCCGCTTACCCAGCCATCCGGTATCTGTGTGAACCTTTCTAAAGGCTCTGGCTACCTGCTCACTCGAAAGAGCCTTTAGCGAGACCGACGATTCCTTGAGATCGGCAAACAGATACTGCCCCGGAAGGAAATAAAGAGCAGCCGATGCATCCGGAGGCACTTGAGAAAGATTATTCATTGCTAGCCTGCTCTAGGTATCGATCTTTCCTGTATTCCAAAACGAGATGAGCTCGGATAAGAAGTTTTGGGCATCCCCTTCGATCCTTTCGTCCAAATTCTCGAGATTCTGGAAAGACTGATTGGCTGCTTTATAGGTTTCTGTGAGCCAATCCACGGTCTCTTTGTTCCATTCAAAGAACTCGGGATACTGGCAGTGCGTGACATCGAGCCAGGGGTTTCCGGTAGAGTGATCGACCAGCCTTATCAGATCGCTATAGGGCTTTGTGTTAGCATTCTGCTTTTCTCGCCAGACGCTGGCATGTGGAGAGGCCTTGATCGAAGGCAGATCCTCCTTCTCGACGCCATACTTTTCCGAAAAGCATGTCCAGATCTCATCGTCTTCAACAAAATAGAAGATCAGGCCGGCGAGGTAGCTTATTCTCAATCCTGAAAAATCAACTTCTTCGCAGCATAGGTCAAAGTTCATTGGCGGGATCGCGAACCTATCGAATTCCTGATCGGGATCATCATGCCAGTATTCCAGCAGCGGAAAGCACTGGTCGTTGACCAACTGAAAGAATTCATTGGTGCGCTCGCTATATGCTTTGAAATGTCCTGCCTTGTACAGACTCTTTCTCGACTGTCTCCAATGTTCCGGAAACATCTCGATGTACAAACGGTACTTTTGCTGCTCCCCTACCACTCTGGAGACGGTCTCGGATGCGAATATCGCGCTGTGGCTTCGGGCTTTGAACCGCAGGTATTCGAGAGACTGAACCAGTCGGTCACCAAAGTATGGTCTTTGTTCTTGATCCTTCCCTGCCACCGCAAGTCCCGTCATAAAAGTCGATCCCTCAGAATCCGACCGGAATGTAGTCGATCGCTGACGCCGGAGTCTTAAGAAATGCCTTACGGTGAGATTCGATAGTCTCGATCTCCTCAGTTCCTAATACAAGGACATTCTCCGCTTCGGTTACCTCCTTGATGGTAAGAAGTTCCTCGGCATCCCGTCTCATAAGTCTATCCGCGAGAATGATCGCCGGGTTGATCCGTTCAGGTTCAGCCCGCAAGATACTCACCGGTAAATCATCGACCGGCGAATCAGAGTTCGGCATGTCCCTTGTGCTGTGCCCGTTTGACGATGGTGACGCTGAGTTTTCCGTCCTTCACTTCCCGCGTGATATTCGCGTTCTCGATCGAAGCGAAATGAGGTTGAAGGACGACCTTGAGAGTCTTATCTTCCTGTGCGAGCGATGCATCAAGTTCAAAGGTTTGGCCTTCGATCTTGATCGTTGCCTTCGGATCAGTAACGTGAGATACCTCGCCGGACGGCTCAGTCGTTGCTTCATCGGCGCTATCGGTTGTCCCCGCCTCATTCTCGGCAGGTGCAGTGTTTGTTTCGTTTGCCATTATTTATTTTAAAGAAGCGAACAGATTCTGCTGATCCTTCACTGGTTCTTGAACCGCTGGGCTTGGAATTGGAGTAGTTTCGGTGTTCGTCGTCTTTGTCGCCTCACTCGCCTTTGTGCTCTTATCTGTTGGCTTGGAAGCACACTTCTTTGTTGACGGCTTTTCCTTCTTCAGTTTTTCAGCCGCCAGTCCTGGAAGTGCATTTCTGTAGTGATTAAGAGCATTCAATAGGTGGTCAGACAAATTCGGCCGACCATTGTCACCAGTGATGTTTGAAAAGAGTATTTGCGGAGCGAAGTTGTGCGAACGGACGCTTAGAACGCAGTCGCGAACTCCGTTGGCTTCCGGCAGCAACTGGATGACAGCCGTGACTGTGCAGGAATCGAAGTTATATGGTTCCTGTTCAGAAAGAACGACTGACTTTACCGGCTGCTCTCCAATAAGAGGACCTGCTCCAGCTGGAACACCGGAACTTTCCGCGGAAATTTGGATCGCCTTCTCGCAATCGACAACGGAATCAACATCGGTCTCACCGTCATCTGATTTCAGTTCGGGAGTAGTCTGAGCAACCGAATTTCCGGGTTCGACTCGTTCCTCTATTGGTTCGAGAGCGGTTCGTTCCCCGCTTTGTACAGCGTCGAAATCTACGACACCGCTTGTTCCGGCTGAACTCATTATGGACTCGATCTCTTCTTCACATTCTGGGATGCATTCATTCGCGTAAGAGGGACGATCCTCTGCGTCTTCGGAATCGACGACACCGAGAAATTCATCCTGCGATACAAGTGACTTGCTCGATTCATCGGCGAGTTCAGTGGGCGGTGCCAATTCTGTATGGGAAGTACCGTTCGTTTCCTTTAACGGTATCGCTGACTCAGTCGCAATCGCAGGTCTCTGCGCAGGCTCGCGTCCGACCTCCCGCAACCTCTCCAGAAATTTACTCAGGAATATGTTGCGGATCGTGACCTCTTCGTGAGACCGCGTCATGTACTCGGCCCCGTTCCAGAGTTCCAAGCCTATTTGTTGATTCGATTGTCCGCTGCTCTGAAAACCCTCATTCCGGCTCACCTCTTCGGCAAGCGTCCGTGCGGTAAAGATCAGTTGTTCGATCTTGTCGCGATTATCGAGAGGAACAAACGAACCGCTATTCAAGATTTCCATATCCCTATCTCCACCGATCTATCGTCCGCCTATTTCTTCCAGCCTCTAGCGAGCCAAACAAAGAAAAAAGGGTCCGCGTTATCCACGAACCCTTCCACGCGAGATTGTCTAAGAGTCAGGCTGCGGCTGCAAATGATGCGACGACGTCTTCCGAGGTATCAACGAACCGCTCCTGGTTCTTTTTTAGGATACGGGAGATCGTCGAGTGAGTCGTATTGATCGACCTCGCGGCACGCCGAAGATTTCCATTTGATTGCTTTAAAGCGTGTTCGACAAAGGTAGCGGCCGCCTTTACATAGACGCTATCCAGATCATCCGTTGCGGGGTCTAGTATCACCGTCAAGTAGGTCGCGTTATCTTCAGCCATTGGTGGCATCTCAACCTGCGGACATCTTTCTCCGTCACGCACCAGACGACTGACAGATTGGTGAGTGATCTCGACCTCGTCGATCGATTCCACGGCCAGGCGGGTGGCAAAGTTGCGAAGTTCGCGGTAGTTCCCCTTCCATTCCAGTTCCTGGATCGCTGCGAGTGCATCCTTTTCGACCTTGAAAGGAAACTCGATGCCGATGGTCGCTCTCTCCTTCTCCAACTGATCCAAGAATGTCTCTAATATCCTTTCCTTCTGAAAACGAAGAGGTAGGGTTTCAAGCTGAAGAATGTTTAGACGATCGAAAAGGTCCGCCCTGAATGATCCGCTCTTCACCATCGATTGAAGATCTCTCGAGGTCGCGGCTATGATCCGAACATCTATTTCTCGATCCCGAGTGCCTCCGACCCGGCGGATACGTCTTTCTTCTACGGCTTTCAGAAACTTGGCCTGAAGACTCAGCGACAACTCGCCGATCTCGTCAAGAAAAAGAGTACCGCCGCCCGCAGCCTCAAATAGCCCCGGCTTAGGGGCGATTGCTCCTGTGAATGCGCCTTTTTCGTGCCCGAAAAGTTCTGATTCGAGAAGTTCTGAAGAAAAGCTTGCGCAGTTTACTCCTACGAACTCCCGCTCTGACCGCAGACTATGGTCATGGATCTGTCGAGCGATCGTCGTCTTGCCGGTCCCTCTCTCACCGGTGATAAGAACGTAATGCGGAACCCGCGCGTACAGTGCTATTTTTTCCTCAAAGATCGACGACGCTGTGTCACTGTTCGCGTTAGCATATTGATCGTTCATTAGCCAGATTTCTCCTGCGTAAAACTTCGACTAGTTCCTATGAAGGCGGAATCTAGACAGACACTCCGGTGATCCCGGACTCCTTATCGAGACGCCAAGGAAGCCGATTCTAGTTCCGATATTCAACGTTCATCTATAAAAACCCGAGTTAGCCGGAGAAGTTACGTCTAAAAGAACTATTTTTTTCGATCTGTGGAAGAAATGCGTTCGAGTTGTTCGAAATTCGGCGATCTCTTAGTCGCTCTTCTGACACTATATACCCTCGTAAACACCGCACAACTCTTGAACAGCGGCCAAGGCGTCAACGGCACTTGGATCGGGTTCGAGCATCCAACCAGGAAGCTCGATCGGTTCTTCTTTCTCAAAGGCGTTAAATTCGCCCTGCATTTCCGGGAGGAAGCTGATGTCTGTCGATTCCGGTGGGTAGAGTGCCAGGACCCGTTCAAGCGCCAGCCATGGAGACTCTTGCGGGAGAAAGAACCGCTGCCGGCCGTGCTGAACAATATTGACGAGTCCCATTCCGCGCAGCTCTCTGATCTGTTCGAAGGTTGAAGGACAAACTTCGGTGAGTAGCTGGCCTTGGAAACGTGTTGCTCTTATCGTCACTTCCCCGATCAGATTGACGCTGTTCTTCTCGAAATCAACGACGCGAAGCACCTCGTTAGCAGTTGTAGGCAGGCTCGCACGAAGCCCGAAGTGTTGCCGAATGTCCCTGAGCCATTCTTCCGAGATCCTTACGCCGACAAGCCGAGTCCCGTCATCTGTGGTCGTACGAACAATGTTCAGAGCCTCATGACTGAGAGTTTTTAGGTATTTCCAAATCGGAAGCAATGCACCGCTCAGGATGTGGACAGTTCTGTTCTCGAATGCAGGTATCTTGTTCTCTTCTCTGACCCACCAGCCTTCAGCCTTTGTCTTCGGGACTATCCGATAGCGCTGGTTCAACTCGCTCTCGCGTAAATAGCTGACGTTGCGGCCAGCAGGCTTGGTTATCGAGAACATCTGATACCGCTCGCCTGTTTCGGGGTCGGTGTGCGATAAGGTTCTTCGCACGGCCACGAAGGATGCGTCTCGGCGGTCCTGAAAGAACTGATGTATCTCGCTTGCAGCCACGTCCGGATATTTCGCGGGGGTGGTCGCGACTTTAGTTTCGAGTTTGTAATAGACAGTCTTTGCTCCGGTCAGAGGATCGGAATTGAGAACTTGCGGCGATCCGGAGATCGCGACTGACATGGCTTTGAGGTCCTCCATTCCGTCATCGAGTTTGCCTTTCTGCTTTAGGTATTCGATCGTTTCCAGGAACGTCGAATAGAAGTAGTCAAAGAGACCATTCTGCCGGTCGACTTCCAGCGAGAGAAGTCTATTCAGGAAGCGTGGGATATTGGTCTTCTCGCTGTCAGGAACTTCCTCCATTCCGTCTATCGTCTTCACAAGACCCATGTCTCTCAGAGCTTTTTGCGGATCGTCCAGCCCTTCGACTTCCCTGCCCCGCATGATGCCAGTCAGCACGACACTTAACGCCGACCGTCCTTCTCTCGATTCGAGATTGTACTTGTCGAGATTTCCTGCCTTCTCGGCCCGTCGGTCGCCCTTTGTGAGAGCACCCATGTTCCCGAGTCGCCTGGCGATGGTTGAGGAGAATCGCTTCTCACCGCCGAGTTCGGTGAACACAAGCAGGTATACCGGAGGGGCGACTTGGCCCGTACGATGCGTGCGCCCGAAGTCTTGTATTTGTTTGTCGGCCGACCATTTTAGTTCGGCAGCGATATGAAGGCGTCTCTGCTGGTTCCCGACGGTCCGCCCCGCATGAAGGCTGTCGCCCGTCGATGCCACCTCGGACATAATGGCTATCCTTTTATCACCTTTCTGGAAGGCATTCTTTTCATGCAGGTTGATAAGCTTTGAAGGAACCCCCGCAAGTTGACGCTGCCGATACTCTAGTGTGCCACTCGACGTTCTAATAAGACGTTTCTTCCTGCCCGTCATCTCCGCGATATTCTCAACCCCGAAATAGTTCACCAGTTGATCGAGCGGATGTTCGGGAACCTCAAGGATCGACAATTTATCGAGTAGTTCTGCCCTCAACTGCATAGCGGCTCGACTTTCTACCTGTTCGCCGCTGGCATCAACCAAAGGAACGTATTCGATAGTTCCGCTGTACGGATTAGTTCTCTCCTGAAAGCATGCGGTCGGGAAACAATTCGCGACCATTCGGGTTAGAGTTTCTCTCGGGCTGAAATCCAGACTGTCAATTGCCTCATCCTGATCCGCTGCCCTTTCTATCTGCTTCTTCGTCTGGCTTTCACCGGTGCCCGTGATCGACACTACTACCGATTCCTTTCTGCCAAGTGCGTCTTCGATCTCGCGGATCAGAGTCGGAACTTTAAAGGCGGTGATCAGATTGCGAAAGCAGCGTTGGTGTTCGGCCCAAAACTGATTGACCGCGCTACTTCTGGTGGCTTTTCCGGAATTTGTGAGTTCCAAGGCCCGATGAATATTCCGAAAGACCTCCTGCCAGCCCTGGGCCATGTTGTCGTACATCCTCCGCTGGGCAGGCGTTAGTTTATGAATCACCTCACGAAACTCGACCGATAGTCCGGATTCGGGATCCGTTCCCATGCTCAAGTTCCCGCATAGGTAGCGTCCCATCGCCTTCATGTCGCGGCACACCATCTCTAAGGCACCGACACCTCCGGATTCGATCTCCTCGGCGAACTGCTCGAAGCCTAGCGGAAAGTTGGTTCCTGCTCCCCATAGTCCGAGCCGTGACATGTACGCGAGATGCCGCACCTCTCCAGCCGACGTGGCGGAAGAGTAAACAACTCTCACATCCGGAAACCTTTCCGGGTTCTGGATCTCAAGTACAGCGGCGCCTGTCTGCGTCGACTTGCCGCGGTCGTCTGCAAATGCGTACTTCGCTTTGTGCCCTTCATCGAAGACCACTATGCCGTTTGGCCCCAGCCAGCGTGTTATCTGGTCGATCCTCTTGTTTCCCTTCTTCGATCTGGCTATCAGCGACCGGTATGTGCAAAAGACGATCCCGTTTTCAATGTCGATCTCTTGATCAGTTGGAAAGTCGTTGATCAACTTGATCGGAGGCGTTAGCCCAAGCCTTTTGAACTCGTCCGAAACCGCTTCGATCAGATCGGCCTTGACCGAGAACCACACCGATCGCCTTCGCCCCTGAAACCAGTTATCAAGAATTATCCCGGCGAGCGTCGCCGTCTTTCCCGTACCGGTACCGTCACCGATGCTTACTCCCGCCCGTGCCCCATCAGCCAGACGCTGCTCGTGTGACTGACCGGCGTAGATGATCCGCTCTAGTTGCATTGCCGACAGTTTGCCGGTATCAGAAAGATACTTCGGAAGGTGTGGGCGATACGTGATTGCCGGCGGTTCGACGTTGGCGAGTCCCGGCGGCTCCACGATCACTCCCGGGTGCGTTGAACCCCCGAGAACATATCTTGGAGAATAAATCTGAACGTCCGGCTCACTCCTTGGAAGATCCCCCGGCGAAGTAAATCCAACCGGAGTAATAATGGGCGCGGCAAGTCCTTCCCAACTCTGTTCTTGGATTGCGTACATTAATTTTGATTTGGATCAGAAGCGGATGTTCAGTGCCAGAGTTTCCTCGAAAGCGTCCTCGACCGATCGAGCCACAATGTGAGGAACACTCCCGAGATCAGAGCATGAGCCATTCCGAGATGGCTCGTGTTTTGTTCCAATGATGAGCGTGGTCTTAACGCTTGTGCCGTTGCAATAGAACTCTCGGCCGGGCAGTTCGATAGAGGCTTTCAATTGGATCTCAGGATGAAGATAGTCCCAGAAGCGGCTCCCATTGCGGGATCTCGGTGACCCATTCTCGCCAAGAATAACGGCGAACCGTCCGCCCTTTCTAAGTCTTCGCAAGGCAGAGTCGATATGGTGGAAGCCGTATTCGACACTATTTCGTAGTACTCGTCCCGCGCTTGAGGAGAATGGTGGATTGGCGAGAACCACATCGGGAATCGAATCTGCGGGTAGCAGATCGTCGATGAACTCTCCGTCAAAGGCATATGGCTCTAAACCCAAAGTTTGAGCCAATAGCCTTCGTCTCGGGTCGATCTCATTGGCTATCACACTTGCTCCTGCCGCCTTGGCCCATACAGCAAGACTGCCGGTTCCGCAGGACGGTTCCAGAACCGTCTCACCGGGCCGAATGTTGAGAAGATATGCTGTGAGGTACGCGATTGCGGCAGGCGTCGAAAACTGTTGGAAAGTTATCTGCGTTTCACTCCGCCATGTCTGGGTTGGTAGTCGTTTCTGGAGAGGCCTTAGGACCTTGGAAACGACCTCAGCCGGATCCGGCCTTGATAGCAGTTCCCTCCCATACTTCTTCTGAATGAGTAAGCTCAACGCAGTCTCAGCTATCTCGTGGAAGATGTGTGAATCGACAGTGGATTCAAGAGCTCCATATTCCTTACAGAGTTCGATGAGTTCCTTGTTCGAGATCGGCAGCACACCGTCTGCAATTTTGGCGATTCGTTCAACGAGGCTTGTAAGTGAGTTTGGAGAAACAGTTGGCTCGCACATGACGCGAACTGCCAGCCGCCTATTTTCACAAAGAGATTCGTGCGAGTTGATGCCTTGCCGCCTCAAGGCAATCGGGTGTGAGAGATTTCAACCACTCCGATACGTTTAAATACTTGATAGTTGCTCCGGCAACGAGTGCATCGTCGATCCCTTTGAACCGTTTGTCCCACTTAATAATTCTTATTGGGTGGTCGTATGATAGGAACTGCTGCTCCCGGGTTCGCAGAGCAATGAGTGACGCTAGTGCCCTCGCGACATGCGGATTCGTAAAGCAATCGGCATCGAATGCAATCTCCAGATCCTTCTTTCGAGCCGCCTTCACGATCTCCTGATGTGACGTGGCAACGCCACTATTTCCGACGACATATCGATCCGGGAGAAAATTCTGAACGGTAGCGGCCTTCAGGGCTCCTTCGGTGACCAGTACAGTCCCGAAAGACCTTCCCTTAAAATTAAGAGCACCCTCATGATGCAGCGGAGTTCCCGGGCCGCAGCCATCGCGCTGCCGTATCGACGAAAGCCAGAGGTACTTTCCAGGTCTTCTTGGCGAATCCCGCATACACCGGATCTGGCAGGCTTGAATTAAGCCCTTCGAGTTCAAGAACGGTATTAGTAGGAGATCGTCAACGAAATCAAAATCACTGCCTAGTCTGGGCCTTCCGTTCGAACCGCTCCAGAATCCTGGCACACCTTTGAGAGTGGGAATGATGCCGTTGGAACTTACCCATGATTCGATGAATGTCTGAACAAGATGATGCCGGCCCATAGCTGTCCTGGGGTAAATCCCATATCTGCCCGACTGATGATCCTGCTCGCTTATAGGCGATACTTCGGTAGAGCGTAGGTCATTGCACTTCGGTAATGGTGAAAGCTGATTAAGTTTTCGATAGATCTCATTTCTGTATTCAATCGGTGCTTTCGGAGTTGTTTTCGGGCAAATTCGTCGGTTTGTAGAAAGGGCGTAGCGATACAGGGACGGCCTTTTTTTGACATTGCCATAGTAGATCCCCCAACCGTCGCGACTAATTCTGTCGGCATTTGTCGTCGCTCGGGCGCAGAAGGAAATGTCCTGAGCTACCGTAGCACTACACCAGTCCGGTTTGCCGCAAATCCGGCATGGACTCCTTCTTGATACTCGACGGTACGCGCTATTCATCCTTTTTCTCCGCTCTACTTTCCCACCGCTTTTTTTAGCCATCGGACGAAAAGATGCTGCTCGGTGCAATGCGACATTTGTTATTGACACATGTCACATTGCACCGCATTCTTTGAATGATGGATAAACAGCAGGAGCCTAAAATAAAAAAACTTGGGGTCTTTACGCTGGCTCAGGGAAAAGCTCTCGGCATAAGTCAGCAAGACATATCCCGACTTGTCGCCGCGAAGGATCTCGTGCGTCTCGAACGGGGAATATATCTTCATCCGAATGCTCATCTGGATAGGGATGTAGGATTTCAGATCGCCTATTCAAAGTTGGGGCCGGCCTCGGCGGTTGGTGGTCTTTCTGCTCTTTATCATTACAACCTTGCTGAGCAAGTGCCGGGTGAAATATGGGTTGTCGTTCCTCCTGGAAAAAGAACCAGAGTAAAAGGCTATAAGCTCATTCGAACGAAAACCCGGCTCGACAAAGAGATCATCGATGAAAAGGGCTATCGAATAGTAACTGTCGAAAGAGCGGTCCTTGAAGCGCTGAAATTCATCACTAAAATAGGCGAACGAACCGCGATCAGAGCAGCACGGGAATCCCTTGCTCAAAGAAAGACGACTGAAGCTAAACTCGCAAGAGCCGCAAAAGAGCTAAAGCTCGAGGAGGTACTGGCTAAAAATCTGGAACTCATACTCCCGTGACCAAGGAGGGCAGGAAATACGGTCGGACAAAGACTCGGCAGGTTAAGTCACTGCCGCTCATCGCCGACTTCGCGAGCATCTAAATAACGGGATCTATAAGTACAGTTAGGGTGCGTGAAGATGCCGACTCGATTGCCCACCTAAAACGGTCTTGAAGCCAGTTCAAGATTTCCCATTATTTATCTCGGCTTCAAGTTTGGCTAATCCTGCTACTATTTCGGTCCAGGTTGGTGGCAATCGAAATATCATCGGCTGCATTGCTCGAAAATCCTTTTGTAGTTCTGTGTCCCCGCGTTTGGTGGGCAAAAGTCTAAACGAACCCGGCTTGGCCAAGTCGTATCGCGCCCATGGCGATCGATAGAATCGTTCCTTGAATTTTACGACATCGGTAAGTAGATCGAGGTCAGCAATTGCTCTCTCTTTGAAAGAACTTTCCGATAGGCGAAACAGATCGTAATAATGCCGCGAGTAACCTCTGGGCATTTCGGTTGTTCTGTGTGCCTGTTGGTGCAGTATTGTCGCTTTTTCCCAGAAGGTCCTCTCGGCTGTAATAGCGGTTACGGTGCACTTGGGATCCTCAAAAACGTCCGGAAATTCTTCGGCGGCGAATGGTGTGATCTCACCCTTTATTGACGGGACCCAGGATGCTAAGGGCCCGATCTCAAGCATGATCGCAGGTCGAAGGCTTTCTGCCTTAAAGGCAGAAGGATAGGTAATATCGATTATCTGCCCATCAGTTTCCCTGATTTTCAGAAAGACCGACGGACACGCTGCGAGTAGTCCCGAGACTTCTTTAAACAAGGAATCTTTTATGTATTCTTTCGCCCGTTCGTTGAACTCCTTACTGAATTTGTCCAATTTTGACGCAGAGGGTTTTTCGTCCCAGGGATCTTCACCATTTTTGCCATATCCAAGCAATCCCCAGTCGATGATCAAGTCGATATCTTCGGAAAATCGATCAATAACACCATAGACCTTTGAGAGAGATGTTCCCCCTTTGAAGACGAGATGCTGCGAAAGCTCTTTTGATTCAAAGAGCTTTTTCAGTACCCAACATACCCAGAAGTCCTTTTCCGTAATGGCCGGCAGAACTCCGCGCCGGCGTGCGGATTCTTCGAATAATTCATTGCGCTCATTTGCGGGCAAGAGGGCAACCTTATCCATTCGTGCTCTCCGTGGGTATGCCTTCCGTGCAGATCTCCTTTATCTCAGCGTAAACCCAGTCTGTGATCCGTTCTGCATCCTTTAGGACCTTTGATAATTTGTTTGGGCCCAACCACTCTCGAATCGTTCGCCGTACATCGTTCGTGATCCCTTTTTGACCCAGGGCCTTTATGGCCTGCACAACGATCCCCGTTTCTTCCATTCGGAAACGAGTCTCCTTCAGAGCGGTCTTCTCGAATTTTAATGCCGTCTTGCCAATTATGTACTTTCGATCTGGCCCATTTGAATAGTAAACATATTGACTAGGGACTTGAGTAGAAAGACCGATCAGGTTCAATGCCGCAGCGGATCCGGCTTGGATCGACCATCCGAACTTTCTTGCAAAAGCTAAGGAGATCTGGTGGATGTCGGGTCCGAGTTGCTGATTTAGAAAGTCACTAAATCGTGGGTAGTCATACATCCCTCGAATTACTCGTCGGATCGTCCCTGCGTTGGTTAGCCGGATCAAAGCAACATCGACTGCTTTGCGGCTGCCTAGATGCAGAAAATCTTTTGGTGAAAAGGCCCAACCCCTGCGGTGTCCGTAGATCCTAGCAAGTATCTGTCCTTCAACTGTTTGGCTCATATTCACCCCAACACTCCTGTAGGAAAAACTACTACTTTTTTCCTACAAGAACAAGGCCATATGATCTCCAACTAACGGAAATATATTACTGGGTAGTCGCCTAGGTCCGGAACGCGTTGGCTTCACGCTGTTTCGGAACGGGCGACCTATTGCCCCGGATACGTTCCTGAAATTGTGAAGAACTAGTATTTCGGCTTCATCTCCTCGAGCCGCCTGTCCATATCCCTGAAGAATCCCGTAACGACCGTCGAGACCATTCGAAGCCGCGCTGCCTCCATCGCGGCAGTTTGATTAATGGTCGCAGCTTCACTTCTGCCTTCAAAATTCAGTTGATTCGCTCCGCGCTCCACGTCTGCTGAGCGGCGAATTCCGGAAAGCTGGATCCCGGCTCCTTGTCGGCTGCTAGATGATGCGATCGAGCTGCCGGTATTGAACGCCTGTTTGCTTTGTGAAGCCTGCGTTTCAAGAGCCTGATTTATCTCGCCTTGATATTTATTGCTAGCTTCGACCTTTTTGTCGGAGACGATATCGGTATTGTTATTTTGGAGAGCGACGGTACTTCGCGTAGTAGAGTCCATCTGCTTGTTGACTTCCTGTATCGGGTGCTTATCTCTCGACCAGTCGAACATTTCCTGTCCGGTTCGGATGGGAACAGAAGTTCCTGCGATCGAGGAGCCGCCCGGTGTGAATTCGTATGTTTTCATACCGAATCGTTCAAGATTGCCTTGGCCCCGCAGTTCAACTTCCTTTTTGCCATCAAAGCTGCGTGCTTCTTTAGTTCCTTGAGCTTCAGCCAGGGTACCCGTGATCTCACGATTTGTAGCAGAGCGGCTGCTGCTCAGTCCATAGTTCATACTTGCTTCGGCGAGTAGCGATTGCGTTACCTGATTGGCGTGGATCTGCCCAAGACTGGTAACGAGTCCGCCTTCGACTCCGGCGACCGATGAGATCAACCTTGCATCGGTAGATTGGTTTGCGGCCTCGAGTGATTTCTTCGCCGCTGACTGTTCAGCATTGTAGATGCCCTGGATCTGGGTATTTTCAGCTTGTCGATTGATAGCGGCACCGGCAACTAGTCCGTAGGTCTCAAGAGCTGTTCCCAGACTCGACAACATCCAACCCATCGAAATCTGAGAAACGCCTTCGTAGACCTGTCCGCGAAGAACCCGATAGCTGAGCCACGGGACGAGTATGAAACAGAGGCTCGAAACAAAGAACAGTGCGGTGACTATGAGTGCACTTGAGGCCGGATCGTAAGCACCGTTGGTAATGATCTGCGCGGTTACGGGATCAAGTGAGAAGGTGCTTTCGCCGTTGTAGATAGAAAGCGCGAGTACGCCGAGCGCATAACATACATATAGAGTCACTTCCTTTACCATCGGAAATGCCAACGCAAAAGTAGCGACGCCCCAACAGAACGGATAGAACATCTGGGCGGCAAACTTCTCGTCAAAGCCGAAAGCTGTCAGCACAGGCGCCGCCAGTTTCAGGCCGATCAAAATAAATAGTCCGGCGATCGCAAGAAAAAGTCCGCCGAATTTGATGATGTTCTGCCCGATCACCATGAAGGTAAACATCCTGGGCATATTCCATCCGAGTACATTGAGTTCGCCGGTTATGTCTTTGACGGATGATTCCTTATCCATGATGATGCCGACAAGTCCCGGCTCGCCGTTTGGAAGACGTTCGGCAAGCAACTCATTAGGATCTTCCACGGCAAAATTTGCTTTCACATATTGTTTCATCTTGTCGTCAAACTCAGCTACAAGTGATCGGTTGTAGGCGCGGATCGGCCGGGCAAAGAACTTGCCGGTAATCGTGAGGCCGTCGATGATGAACGGGCTCGCACCGATCAGTACCATGAAGATGATCGAACGGATCGCCCACGCGACAAGTTGCTCAGGCCCAAGGCCTCGGTTGTCATGAAACCGGCGGATAAACGCAAAGATCAGTACGAAACTCGCGATGATCCAAGCCAGGAAGGTGAGGATCGGCATTAAAGGCTTTACGATCACGTTCAGGACCGATTGAAAAAGCCATTCCTGTCCGGTCCGCATAAGGTTTCTGATCTGCTCGCTAAAACTTGGAGCCGGAGGTTTTGGGGGAATGACCGTCCCGGGAGATGGACTCGCAACCGGATTAGCGGGATATCGGTTCTCGAAGTCACGAAGTGCAGGGGCCGGACTTCCGTCTAACGGGGGCATGAACGGCGAATCAGGGTTGACCGTCATAATCAGATCGTTTGCCGTCACAGGCTGCCCGTTCATCGTGCCGATCGGCGTCTGCCCTTCAACCCTCGGCGGACGAGGAGGGTGCGGCCGGGTTTGTCCGGCCGCAAATGGGGCGAAGAGGCAGGGGGTGACGGAGACGGCAAAAATGAATACAGCTGTCGCTAAAGCGTGGCGAAATAGGGTCACGTTTCTCATAGCTTTGGTTTGTTTAGTTCTCTTAAACGAGTTCTTAGATCGGGTACTTACGGAAGAGGACTTTGATAGACGTCGTCATTCCACACTTCATAGCGTTCGACTTCGCGCAGGAACTCATCGGAGGCCCGAGTGATACCCGTCATCATCTCGGTGCTCCGGCGTATCTCTTTTCCGAATTCGGTCATCTGTTCGATCTTTAGGCCGTAGGCAATGAACTTCGCCTGTATCCTGGCTTCAAGTTCACGCAGTTGGCCCTCGACGGTAGAAATGCGCTGATTGATGGCGAGCATTTGATCGATGAGGGACTGCACGCCGTCCTGATTGGCGGAAGGGTTCGCAGAGATAGCTCTGGTCTCCTCTGCGATCCGCTCCCGCTCTTCGTAGAGTTTTGCGAGATCGAGAAGCATGTTCTCCCGGTCGAAGAGCATCCTTTCGAGTTCGGAATCCAGTCTGGCAAGGCGTTCCAGGTTGGCGAGATGTGCATCGGCGCTTCTACCGATCGAGTGCCTGAGAAAATCGTCGAGATCGCGCTTGTTTGCTTCCATATCGAAGATGCCGTTCTTTAAGCGTCTTGCGATATTGACGACCGAATGGATCTGGCTTGTGATAGTGGCTTCGATCCGTTTCTTTAGTTCGAAAGTGCCACGGATCAGGCGGCCGATAGTGGCGTAGGTAGTTATCAGCTGTTTATGCCGCATGACCTGCTCATCGACCTTATCGAGGATGCCGCGCAGGTTGGTTACGCTTTCGACCATCTTCTCGTACTGCCGAACCGCTTGCTCATAGGTTTGGATATAGTGATTGATGGTCTCGACCCAGCGGGCGGCCTCTTCGATTTTCTTCGCGACCTGAAGCGTATATTGCGACGGATCGAAAACGGTCCACTGTGCCTGTGCCGGACGCACATCGATCCCAATAAATATCGACGAGAGAATTACGCCGAGAACGATCTGTCTTAATGTTTTGTTATTTCGAGTCATGCTGCTACCTCCAAGCCGCTCAATTCATTGAGGTCAAAAGAAGAGATCTCCGTCAGTCCGACGGCGCTCAATCCGCTCGGATACTTCGAGGCCAGCCACGACACCACGATCTCAGGCGGAAGGTCCGGCCGCATATTCTCGACAAGCCGGCGTGCATTGGCCTCGTTCGTGTCGTTGGTATTGGCCCAAAGCATCGCCGGTGATAGACGTATCTCGGCCATCTGGACGATCTTGTCGGCCCCGCTCCCGATCACAAAGACCCACTGTGTATATCGGCCGTATTGATTTCGGATCGCACGGATCGCTGCGACCGTCTCAGAAGCGAGTTCGCAGTCAGACGCCAGACGGTCGAAGCCGCCGATCTGTTTACCGATCATCTTTACACCGGAGTTCTTTACAAGGTCTATTCCTATCTCGTTCGGACGTTCTGCGGTACCCGTAAAGTGCTCGTAGGCCTGCGAGAAAAGAACCGTCACCAGCCCTTCCTTGCGGCCGGTTACTGATGCCTCCGCAATTAGCTCCTGGATCGCCGGAAAGTGTTTGTTGATCTCGCGCATCTCATCGCAAAGAAATAGGATCGGTGTCTTTTGCTTCCTCTCGTCTTCTTCGCCGATCTCCTGCATTATCTGTGCGCTGATCCGATAACCGACGCTCTCACGTATCTTTTCGTCGAGGCCGCTGATACCTGACAGCTCGAACACATCGAACATCGACGGAACGTCATAGTCGGGATGGGTCGGAGAGTTGAGCCAGGGATCTTTCCGGTGGACATTGAGTTTTAGGTAAAGCTCACTTGCCGGCTCCTGCTGGGCCGGTTCCCAGTGGTAGGTCTTGAGGACATCGAGGAAATGCCCGAGCGTTGGCTGGAACTTCGGCCGACCGTCTCCATTTCGGGCGAGCGACATCTTATAGACCTCATCGACGACGGTCGCGGCGATGGCACTTGTGATCGCATCCGTTCGCGGCGTCTTACTGAGAATAAGAATGTCGGTCAGAACCATCGAAACCTGCCGCTTTGTTGGACGAGTACCTTTCTCAATTCCCGGGTAGTTCCAGATATTGATCGGTTTTGGGTCCGCTTCATTGAACTCGATATGGCGGCCGCCGAACAGGCGACAGATCGGCTTGAACGAATGCCTGTAGTCCATCACGCGGACCTTTACATTGCCTCGATGCGCACGGATGTCGGTGATCAACATCGACGCAAGAAA
>JAQSDP010000429.1 GCA_029945985.1 bacterium
TGATGCAGAGAACGGAGTTTACGTTCAGAAAGAGTTCAAATAGCGGCGGAGAAACGCGCTGCCGCGAGCCTGGAAAGAACCCCTACTTCACGAATTTCAGAGAAGAGTATACGGAAACGACCACCCAGCGCGGGCAGGGCACGGACAGGATGCCCGTCTTTATCTCCATTGATACCGACGGCACCTATACGATCAAAGTAGCGGCGCCGGCCGGCGTGCTGCTCGGCAAGGTTGAAACGACCCGCAATTATTCCGGTTGCCCGTCGGAGAATAAGCCGGAGCCCGAAGAGCCTCGCTCGATGCCGGACGGAAGGCTCGAACCAACCAGCTTTGACGCCGAGGGAAAGGTCGATCCAAAGAACAAGAACGTTCTTTCGGGTTCTCAAAGCCTCCCGGACGGCAAAACAAAGATCACATGGAACCTTCGGCTTGTGAAACCAAAAGGCAAGTGATTCCTTCAGGCGCCGACGCCAAACTGCTTCTTAAAATCCTCTTTCGCGAACACTCTATCCAACCAAAGGTTCGTCAATTTCTCCTGAACGCTGTTCGCTTTTAGGCGGTCGTTGAGGTTTTTGAAGTCGACGAAATCGAGATGCTGGTCCTGGTTAAAGCATGAGAAGACGAAGAATTCTTCGCCGGTGTGCGGGTTGACATGCCGCTGGAGACACTGGGCGCAGACCTCTTTCATCATGCACTGCATGGGTGAGTTTATTGAGCCGATCGCCACGTGTTCCTGCTTGAGATAGGGCTTTAGCGCCGAATGACGAGCCTCACGAACGCCGTTCATCATCCGATCTGAGCCGATCGCAATGATGCGGTCGACTTCTTTGAGATCGACGGTTTTCTCGCCCAGCTTGCCTTCCGTATACGCGACCATCGCCTGTACGATATTGCCGCGGAAGTGAGCGTCTTGAGCTCGCTGCGGTGCTATCTCGTCGCCGAAATCCGTCGCCCATATCACTTGATCAGTCGCGTTCTCGATCTCCTCACGCTTGAACAGGTCCGCGCCGTTTTTGTAACCGGCGAAGTAGATCACCTTGTTCTTCTTTTCCCGCAGGGCTCTCGCGATCGAGAAGAGCACCGCGTTTCCGAGCCCTCCGCCCGCGAGCAGGACGGTCTCGCTTTCAGGGATCTCAGTCGGAGTTCCGGTCGGCCCCATCACGAGGACCTCTTCGCCTTCCTTGAGCAGCGAGCACAGCCGCGACGACGTACCCATCTCGAGCACGATCATCGACAGCAAGCCCTTTTCTTCATCGACCCACGCACCCGTCAGCGCGAGACCTTCCATCACCAACCGCGTTCCGTCGACGATCGGAGCCGACGTCTCGAAGTTCTGCAGTCGATAGAACTGCCCCGGTTCAAACTTCCTCGCTTGCAGCGGAGCTTTCACGATCACATCGACGATCGTCGGCGTCAGCCGATCGACCTTCACAACGTATGCGCGAAGCTGCTCGTCTAGCGTCGCTTCCAGGTTGTCGAAGATCGCGTCCTTGATCTCCTGCGGCAGCGAACCTTCTCTCGCCAAGTCTTCCGCAAAAATTTCAACGACGTGCGAGTAGCCGTGCTTAGCGGACGCCATCGCCTTCACAACGTTGCCGGCATATTGCGGATGATTGTCGCCGTAGTATGAAATGAACTTGCCGTCGTGCTCGTACGAGGTGAAGAATCCAACCTCGCCCTTTGCGGCCTCGACCGCACGAAGCTTTCCGTCATCACTTCGTTCCACCTTGAATGGCTGGAAGAACTGCCGCCATTCGTCCATCTTGAACGTGCCCGGCTTTTCCTTCTCGTAGATCACGTTCGGCGACGTTCCGGCCGCGACACAAACGGTACGGGCAGGGAACTCGTGAATGTCACCGGTATTTTCAAACTTCCCTGTCTCTGCGACGTAATCCAGCCGTTCAAACTTCAACGCCTTGACGGCACTGAACTCATCGGGCACCGCCTCGACCGGGTTCATACATTCGATGAAATTGATGCCCTCTTCAAGAGCCTTTTGAACTTCTTCGTGGTTGAGCTTATAGGCGGGAGAATCTTGCAGCCGCTTCCGATACACGAGCGACACACCGCCCCACGACTGAACGAGCGGAACGAAATTCGGCTGCTCACCCGCTGCTTCCGCCCGATCCCTTTCCGCCCTGATCGCACGTCCGTGTTCGAGAAACTCGCGGATCGTCATCAGCTCTTCCGGGTCGAATTGCTTCATCACGTGCGTCTCGCCGAACTCGGCAACGACGACCTCGTACTTCTGCAGCATCTTCTCAACCTGCACCGGATAATACGCAAAGATCTCCGTCGCCGTGTCGACGCCGGTGAGCCCACCGCCGATCACGATCGCCGGTAGACGTACTTGCAGATTCGACAGCGTGTCCTTCTTGAACGCTCCGGTCAACTGCAACGCCATTAGGAAGTCACTCGCCTGACGAATGCCCCTAATCAGATTATTCTTCATCGGGACGATCGTCGGACGCCCTGCACCAGTCGCGATCGCGATATGGTCAAAACCGAAAGACCACGCGTCCTCGATCGTCAGCGTGCCCCCGAAACGCACCCCTCCGTAAGCACGAAAACGCTTCCGACGCTGAAGCATCAACTGCACCATCGTCAGAAAATTCTTGTCCCACCGTACTGTAATGCCGTACTCCGAGACGCCGCCGAAACCCGATAGAATACGCTCATCGAGGTCCTCGGTGATCTCGTCGATATTCTTTATCGGTTTTGGTGATGTCTTACCCAGATCGCCGGTCCATTCGGTCGGCAGCGGTTCGATCTTCAGACCGTCCACGCCGACTACACCGAACCCTTCGTTCAGCAAGTATTGCGATAGCGTATATCCCGCCGGCCCGAGCCCCACTACCATCACGTTCCTGCCGTTGTAAGGCAATTGATACGGCCGCTTTGCGTTCAGCGGATTCCAGCGCGTCAAAAGACTGTAGATCTCAAATCCGTAGGGAAGTTTCAGAACGTCGGTCAACGTCGCAGTCTCAGCGAGCGGGATGTTGACGGGCTCCTGTTTCTGAAAAATGCAGCCCTTCATACAGTCGTTACAGATGCGATGTCCCGTGCCTGCGCACATAGGGTTGTCGATCGTAACTAGTGCGAGCGAGCCTATCGGGTCGCCCTGCTTTTTGAGCAAATGCATCTCCGAGATCTTCTCGTCGAGCGGGCACCCTTCGGTCTTGATCCCGAGCGGGTTGCGCTTTACCGTGCCGTCCTTCTCGAACATTCCGGTCGAACACGCATCCTTATCTCGCTCGTGGCAGATCATGCAGTAATCGACCTCGTACAAGGCGTCACGCATCGTGCCGCGGTCGTCCGTCAGCTTGAACCCGACTCGCCGACGCATCTCGTGCTCGTGGCCACGCATTATGTTATGCAGCTTGGGTTCGGGGTGGATCAGGTGGACGAGGTTCTGATAGTCGAGAGCGTGCGGAACCTTGAACGCCGCGAACTTCTTATCTTTCTTATGAAAGTGCAGAGCCGACCATCGCTCAAAGATCTCAAGAGCTGCCTTTACTTGCAGCAGGTCGCCGGCGTCGTCGATAGATAAAACCGCTTCGTTGAAGAGTTTGCCAAAGGGCCGATCCCCAAGCTTCTCATAGCCCTTATTGACCAGCTTAATGGTTTTAAGAGTTGCCTCGGACGGATCTTCGTTCTTCGAAAGATCCTCTTCCGCGTCAGCGAGAGCAGTCGTGATACTGGCGATCGCGAGTTCTTCGTCAAAAACCAGCGTGTCATCAAAGGCCTTGTTTCGAAATTCGCGGACGGCCTCTTCCAGATCTTTCTCATTTAATGCAGCTGCAGTCGACAGGTCCTCGAGTGTCTTGTACTTTTTTATCGCCCGCCGCTGAACAAAGAACTTGTACTTCCAAACCGGATTCTGTTCAAGGATGGTCCGCTCAAGCTCCGAGCGTTCACGCGTGATCTTGAACATCCGCCCAACGAAGTCCGAGAGAAAGGGGGCCGCGTCCGTCAAGATCTTCGATTCCACCCGCTTCTCGTACCCGCTTCCTGCCGCTCCGATGTACTTTTTCAGAGCATCGCCGAGGACGGGCTCTTTCTCGTCAACTTCCGCGTAGAATTTCTCGGCAAGCGCTTTCAGCTTTACAGCATCGAATAGGTCAGAGTACTTGAAACCGTTTATGCCAAGATCGAAATCGAATTCGTTCACCATACAGACTCGCTTTATTTAGCGGAAACATCACCGCAATAGGAGTGTTATTCCAATATTTACCAACTTGGAAGCAAACTTCAATAATACCTTAGCGGATTCGCCGCTACAATTGGTACGGTTTCGAGCAGGATTCAGACAAATGTGCAAGCGTATTATAATCAGTCACTTAGCGGAATTTCCGTGTAATTCGCGACGCGCTGTGGTATAAATCAGTTTTGAGCATTTTTTAAAGATAAAGGATTTACCTCTCCCGGTTTAGCAGTATGGAACAGGATCAGCGTTTGACTCCCCTACCAAAGGGCGTTCAGCTCAGCCCGGCAGTCCCGGCGAATTACCCGCCGGCGTATTCGTCTTACTTTGATGACGAATCTCTCGAAGGTAGGGTCTCCATCAGGCAGTATCTCAATGTCGTTTACAAGCGACTGCCCCTGATCATTGCTCTCGCGGTCCTTGTTACCGCCGCGGCTGCCCTGTATATGTACGCCCAGCCGAACGTATATCAGTCGAACGCCCAGATCATTATCGAACCACGCCGTCCGAAGATGACGTCGAAGGATTCGATCAACATCAACTTTGGCCAGGACGCTAATTATCTCCAGACCCAGCTTTTGCTCCTGCAGGGACCGGAACTAAAGAAAGCCGCGATTATCGATCTCGGCCTGCACCGCCAGCCGGAACTGGTTGAGAAAGACTCTCGCAGCATTGGCGACATTCTCCGTTCGATCTTCTCAAGCGAAAAGAAGCCGGAAACCGATTCGGCATCATTGCCCGTCATCTCTGAAACAAGTCAGCCGAATGGTGACCAGCCTGTGCAGTTGACCGCGGAAGAAGACAAGAAGGCGGCCGATATCGCAAGAATGTTCACAGTCACTGTCGATCAGGTGGACCGAACGAATATTGTGAACCTCAGCGTACGAAGCCAGCGCGAGGACTTGGCTCCGAAAGTTGCACTCGCCATGGCGAAGGAGTTTCGTCAGAACGACGCCGATCGCGAGATGGCTGGAGCTCGAAAAGCTGTCGAAGATCTCGGCTCTTCAATAGAAGAGCTTCGAAAAACGATAGACAATCAGGATCTCGAATTGATCGCTTCAATGAAAGATCAGGACCTCTCGCTTGCCGAAAAAGGACAGGATCTGGCGGCCTCACGACTTAGCACCATGAGCGCGACCTACATCAAGACGATGGAGGAGCGCCGGAATCTCGAGGGGCGCTACAACACTGCCCTCACGGCGAACGCACGCGGCGAGGGCGCCAGCATTCCCGAACTTCGCGACAGTCCGATCTATCAGGACGCGGTTCGACAGAGCACGGAGCGGAAAGCTAAATTGCAGGACGATATCCGAGCGATCGACAAGCAGATCCAGGGAGCTGAGACCGAACGAGCGGAACTCTTGGTTAAGTACACGGAAGAGTATCCCGACGTTAAGAAGATGGACGAGCGCATCGCCGCTCTGAAAGCTTCGAAGGTCAACATGGACCAAGAAGTCACGAAACTTATTAACGAAGGAAAAAGGTCGGTCGATAAAGATGCGGTCAACGGGGCCCTCGTATCGCTGCGTGCGCAGCTTGATTCGAAACGTCGCGAAGAAGGCCAGGCACTTGCCGCCTATGAGCAGGAATACGCAAAGGCGAACGTTCAAGGACAGGCTGTGACGAGGCTCACGACGCTTAAACGCCAGATCGAAACGAATCGCACGCTTCTCGACACATACATCCAGCGTCAACAGGAACAAACGCTTGCGATAGCGAATACAGAGCCCGATAACATCAAGGTTCCAGCCGAGGCGGGTGCTGCAGGCGTGGTTGGTCCCGCTAGAGAACGAAATATATTTCTCGCGTTCATGTTGTCCTTGGTTGCGGGAATCGGCCTCGCATTCCTGATGGATTATCTCGACGATTCGGTGAAGACGTCGGATGACATCAGCCGCCATCTAGGACTGCCGACACTCGCTCTGATCCCGCACTATTCCGTTGGCAGCAATCGGAAGCTTCTCGCAGGCGCCGCGGGGAATGGTGGCGCCGGGCCTGCGACGTCCCTGATCACGCTAGAAGAGCGCCAGTCGCCGATGGCTGAGGCCTATCGCCACCTTCGAACCTCTCTGTTATTCTCGTCGGCAGGCAAGCCGCCTCAATCTATCCTGGTCACCTCGTCCCAGCCTTCAGAGGGCAAGACGACAACTGCGGTCAATACGGCGATCACGCTGGCGCAATCGGATGCTGACGTCGTCATCATCGACTGCGATCTTCGCCGCCCGCGTCTTCACAACTACTTTAATCTCGAGAACACGAAGGGGCTGACGAACTATCTGTCGGGCGAACGGAACACTGACAACCTTATCAAGCAGTGTCCTGATCTTCCGCGTTTGAAGGTGATAACCAGCGGCCCGATCCCGCCGAATCCGACCGAGCTTCTTTCGTCGAACGAGATGCGGAATCTACTTCAGTTCCTTCGCGGCCGCTACAAACACGTCGTGATCGACTCGCCACCCGCGATCTCATTCACCGACGCGGCTATTCTTTCGACGCAGGTCGATGGCGTTATCCTCGTGGCGATGGCGAACAAGTCGTCGATCCACTTGATGCGTCGGTTCAAGCAGCGTCTCGGCACGATCGGAGCCCGGATCTACGGGGTTGTGCTCAACGGCATCAAGTCGGGCTCAATGGAGTACGATTATTACGGATCGGGTTACTACGACTACTACAAAGCCGCAGACGACGATGCAACAACGCCCGTCATGGAATCTGCCGCGACGAACGGCAAGAATTAGTCAGAAATGAAGTTCGTGATCCCAGCTGCCGAAGACGAAAATGCCGCCGAACATCTCTACGGCGCCATCAAGAAATTTGCTGTTTTGCAGACCCGATTGCGGTTAACAGAGCGGCGGGTATTCAGTATAGAGTATTTCATAGACGGCCTCCGTTACTTCGGTGAGGTTGGAAAAACTCATCCGGAGCTTGGAGAGCAGGTTTTTGCCATCCTTGAGGCCGATACGAGAGCCTACTTGCTGTGTAGCCCAAATCGGTGCGTGTATCGAAATGAACCAATGCTCATTGAGTCCAGGCTGATCAGGCGAGTGATATATTTCGAGGACGTGACGCAGCTAGAGCCTGCCGAATAGGCACTCTCCGACCGTCTCTAGTCCAAGTCGCCGTTAACAAACCTTCTCAGTCCATCTCCCCATTCGGGCATCGGAACTAGACCGAACTTCTCACTAAATAAGCACGCCAGCTTCGAACTCGTCGGACGGGGTGCGGGGCGATGTAGATCCGCGTTCGAAACCGGATCGAGCAGGGAAGAGTCAAATCCACCGATCTCGCAAACTTTTTCCGCGAATCCAAGATAGCTTGTCCCCTCACCAGCGTTGGTTACATGAAAAATGCCCGGCATATCAAGCTCGGCAAGCTCCCGCAGACGCCTCGCCAGATCGCCTGCGAAGGTCGGCGTTCCGTATGAGTCCTTGATTGCCTTTATGCGCTTACAGTCGCGAAGTAGGTCGCCCATTACACTTAGAAAATTTGTGCCGCCGTGCCCGTAGATCCAGCCGGAACGGACGACGATCGAACGGGCGTTTGCGGTCAACCCGTCGATCTCACCACTGCGCTTAGTCGTCGCGTAAATGCCCTGCGGATTCGGTTGATGCCGCTGGGTGTAGAATCCGTCAAAGGTCCCGTCGAAGACGTAATCGGTCGAGATCGTCACAAACCCGCAATCGAATTCGAGGGCCGCCTGAGCTAAATTCCATGGTCCCACAACATTTGCCGAAAACGCGTCCTCGGGTTCGCTCTCCGCTCCGTCGACATTCGTATAAGCCGCGCAATTGATGATCGCATCCGGACGAAAACCTTCTATGGCAGCATGTACCGATTCGAGATCCGCAATGTTCATTTCGTCACGCGTAAGTGCGGCGACATCATCACCGATCGACCGACAGTATTCTGCCGTCGCGCGCGCGACCATTCCTCGAGCGCCTGTGATCAGTATCTTCATATTCGCGAGCCGTACATCGCTTTGTAATATTCCTTATACTCGCCGCTGCGGACGTGCTGGATCCACGCCTGATTCTCTTGATACCACTTGATCGTCGTCGCAAGTCCGTCTTCCCAAGTTACCTGCGGTTTCCAGCCAAGTTCGGTCTCGACTTTTGCCGGATCGATGGCGTATCGCCGATCATGTCCCAGCCTGTCGGTAACGAACTTGATCAGATCGTGCGGCTTGCCGAGAGCATCAAGGATCGACTTCACCACGTCGATGTTCTCCCGCTCGTTGCGAGCGCCGATATTGTAAGCCTCGCCGGAACGGCCTTTCTCGTAAACCGCCCAGATGGCGCGGCAATGGTCATCAACGTGTATCCAATCGCGCACGTTCCGGCCATCGCCGTAGACGGGCAGCGGCTCGTCGTTCATCGCGTTGGAGATCATCAGCGGGATCAGCTTCTCGGGAAATTGGCGGGGACCGTAGTTATTACCGCAACGCGTAATGACCGCATCCACTCCATGCGTTTCCTGAGCTGCTCGAACGACGAATTCCGCCGCGGCCTTCGACGCGGCGTATGGCGAGTTCGGCTGCAGCGGAGATGCTTCGGTAAAGTAATCGTCGCTGTCGTCAGGAAGCGTGCCCATCACCTCGTCCGTCGAGATCTGTACGAACCGCCGCACGCCCTTCGCGCGCGCCGCATCGAGCAGAACCTGCGTTCCTATGATGTTGGTCCGTAAGAATTCATCCGCCGAGTGTATGCTCCGGTCGACGTGCGATTCGGCGGCGAAATTAAAGATCGCATCGCATCCTTCCGGAACCACCGCCATCACGGCGTCGCGATCGCATATGTCGCCCTTGATAAACGTATGCCGCGTTTCGTCAACGCCCGCGAGATTCTCGAGGTTTCCCGCGTATGTAAGCGCGTCAAAATCGACGATCGAAATATCCGAGTGCTCCGCCAGCATCAACCGAACGAACGCGGAACCAATAAATCCGGCACCGCCGGTCATAAAAATGGACTTCATAAACATTAGAATAAAACAGGATGAAGAGGATTCACAGGATGCCTTATCCAGTCACATCCTCCTTATCCTGTTCATACTGTCGGAATTCTGCTACCGATCCAGGCTGCGCATTTGCCGCAGGATCATATCCGCATACTTCTTCGGCATGTCTATATTGTCGAGCACGACCTTTCCGCCGTCTTCGCTTGCGTTATCTATCGTAATATCGCCGTAACCCAGCATCCGTTGGAAGATGGAGGACGTCACGGTTACGTCCTGGACCCTGCGAAGTGGGATGTGCTGCGTGGTACGCGAGACAAGTCCGCGGTCGATCTCGATGGTTGTGTCAGTCAGAGCGTATCGAATGAGCTTTGCCTGGACGTGAAAATAAACTGGCACTAGCAGCAGCAAAAGTCCGATCACGACGCCGATCAGCGGCACAAAACCCGGAACAAGAACCGTTAGCAGTACGACCAATACAAACGCCGCGACAACCGCCGCCAGGTAGCCCAGCGCGACAAACTTAACAGTAGGGTTTATCGCAAAGATGCGCTCGTCCGTTTCCGAGCCGTCCAAAGCTTGGACCTGGGGCCTTCCGCGTTCATCCGCTACACGCACCCGCGTCTCTTCCTCGTCGTGAAGTTGCCCTCCACACTTTTTACAAAAGGCCGCATCGGCCGGGTTTTCGGCTCCGCATTTATTGCAATACATAGGATTTCGGACATTCTAGCAGAAAAAAAGACTCGAACCGATTCCAGTTCGAGTCTCGTTAGGTTATGCGAATTAGAAACTAGGGCTTGCCTTTACCTTTGCCGCCGCCCTTGCTCTGTCCCTGGCCCTTGTCATTACCCTTGCCGGGCCCGCCGCCTTTATTCTGACCACCCGGATTGTCCGGCTTGCCTGGTTTATCCGCCTTTGGCGGGCCGCCTGGATTTCCGCGGCCCTTATCGCTCGCGGGACCGTCGATCACATCCTTGTTTTGTCCGGGCGGAACTCCGCGTTGGCCTGGAGCATTCTCCGATTTGCCGGGGCCGTCAAGATGCTTATCGTTCTTAGCCTTCATCGGCTTGCCCGGATTTCCGCGCCGGAAGTCGATCTGCTCCTTCCTCGGCTTTACGGGGCGAGCATAGATCTGGCTGATATAACGATCCTCGTACGGCGAATTGATCCGGATCCGCTCGTAATAAACAGGAGCGGCAGTCGTGTAGACAAACATCGGCTCCGGATACAATCGCTCGATCCGCGTTCGATAGTAAGGTGTCTCTACAACCTCGTAAGGATCGTAGTAAGACGGATAATTGTCGTAGTAGTAGGGCGACCGATACCGGTCGTGCTCGCCGAACAAAACGCTGGCTACGCCGAGTGACTGGTCCAGCCAGTTCGTCTCGTAATAGTAATTGTCGCCGTAGAGAACATCGTCACCGCGAAGAAGTACGCGGGCGCCGGGATATCTCGGCTCATCACGATACAAAAAGATCGAAGCGATATTCTGGATCAGCTCGGGCCCGAACCGCGAGAAGAGCGAAAGCCCACGCTGTCCATCACCGCGGTCTTCAAACTCTTCCACGCTGATATAATCCGCGTAGCCGTCACCGTTCAGGTCTAGATTGTTGATCCCGTCGTCCTCATTCAGATACCGTTCAAACTCCGCGGGGCTCTTCGACTTCCGCAAAAGCTCGCCCGCGCGGGCCAAATCGAGGTTATCCTTGACCCAAGGGTCCGATTCATCAAACGGCATTTCCTCGACGAACATTGTGTTGGCGTTGGCGTCATAGGGCTGCGAACTGGTAACCGGCGGCAAAGGCTGCTCCGCCTGGTTACACGCCGCTAAAAGGGCCAGGCCGCTAACCAGCAAACTCGTCAATATCTTATTCAGCATTTCGGTCTCCTCCTGCCCGCAACCTCGGCGCAACAGTGCATTGAAATAGTACAGCGTAGCGGGTACTAGTTCTCACTCGCAAGCGGCGTGCCGAGCTTATCTATCGGAAGTTTGTGATCATGATCGCATTGCCGATGCCTTCCGCCCGAATTATCCCTATTCGTTTGCCGTCGCGGGAATATCCCCGTCGCGCAACGCCCGGAACCTCGAAGTTCGTCATTCGCTTTCCAGGTCCGCCGTCCAGCGGCAATACCCATAAATTCTGCTTTTCACCTTCTGAAACCACAACGGTGATCCCATTGCCGTCGGGTGTCCACACAGGGCCTCGGCCGCTGGTTGTACCTGCAGGCGCATCGAGGACCATCAACGGCTGTCCGCCCTCGCTTGGAACGATCGCTATCCGGGTCCAGAATCCAGTTTTTTCATTCGGAATAAAACACGCGAAAAAACGGCCGTCGGCGGAATACCTCGGTTCAGTGGCCTTGTATTCCGTAAGCACCTGATGCTGACCGCCCTCGATCGGGATCCGCATGATCCTAGCTTCGCCGCCGGTATACGCCGAGAATAAAACCCATTTGCTGTCAACGGAAATGTCAGGATTGTCAGCGCCCATAGCGGGTGCCAGGATGGTCATGTTGCCGCCGCCTATGTCGATTCGTTCGAGCCTGCCTGTTTCAGCGGGAGACGAGTAAACGATGAATCGGCCGTCAGGCGAGACGACCGGGACATGTTTGAATGTCCGGTCATTAGTCAACGGCTTTGCGTTCGCGCCGTCCGCATCGACGATCCATATCTCGGCCTCTCCCGTCTGATCGGATGAGAAGACCAGTTTCCCGTCGGGCGTCCATCCGAAGCCCCAAGTATCATTCGTCGCGGGCATTATCTGCTTAGCGTTTTCAGGTTTCAGGTCAGGTGAGACCCAGAGGGACGACCGGCTGTAGATCTCGCCCGTGACCAATGATCTTCCGTCGGCGGTTATCGAAACGGAATTATGACCGTTGAGGTTGTTGGTAAGTCTTCGTTTCTCACCCGCCGGATAAGATACTTCCCAGATCTGGCTTTGGATGCTCGTGTTTTCGGTTCCTACTAAGAGGATAGAGTCTCCGCTCGGATGCCAGACGATCTCGCCAATATCTCCCCACCTATCTTTGCCCAATTGCTGCGGTTCACCGCCGTCAACCGGGATCAACATCACGAACTGGGGCGGCCCCGGAGCGAGGGTATCATCTCCCGCAACTGCCGCGATAAGCTTTCCGTCCGGAGACCATGAATTCTCAGGATGAAAAAACTGTGTACCTCTTCTGGCGGCGATCTTGCGCTCGTTCGTACCGTCCGAGTTAGCAACTATAAATGCCGCTTCGTTCAGTGCCAAATCGAAACGGCCAAAGCTGACAAGTTTCCCATCAGGCGAGAACTCGACAGCCGTTGCATCGTTCAAGACCTTTGTCGGCATTCCGCCGAGGCTCGGCACCCGGTATACCGTTGGAGGATCGTCAGCTTTTGGCTCAGCGTTGAAGTACAGGAAGTTGCCGTCGGGCGAGAAAGTCAGAAAGGTGAAACTATCGAGTTCGCCGGGCTTCACGACCTGGATAGCGCTGTTGGTTGCGATCTGTTTGATCCAGATCGAACGTTCGCCGCCCTCGGTGCGAATATAGGCGATCAGCTTCCCGTCGGGCGAGATGATCGCCCCTCGCGTTTTCCCGTCCCCGGTAAGCCGCTGGATCTCCATATTTGCCGCTGACCGTTGCGGCGCAGCCATGTCGGCACCTGTGGTGAATCGATAAACTCCGTAGCCCGCAGCCGAGAGAAAGAGAAGGCCTACGACGATGCCAGCAATGATGATCGGCCTTCGATCCCTAGACGCCATAGTCGCCGAGGGGTTAGACAAGAAGACTTTCGTCTCGCTCGTGTGGATCGTTTCTCCCCGTTTCGATTCTCCCGAAATGATCTCGGTCCGCGGTTCAAAACTAGACGGCCCCTCAAGCAGCATGGTACCGTCGTCCAGACAGTAGAGCAGCGAGTCGTCAAAATAATCTCGTCGGCAATCAGGACATCGTTTCATTTTTCAGCAAGGGAACCACGCCAACATAGGATCGTCATGGGAAATCGGGTGGGACGATTGTAACCCAAAGGCTTTGAACGGCAAATACTTTGCGGTACCGGTCCCTACAAATTAACCATCAATTGGTTGAAATCCAGCCACGCCGTGGATGATTTGCATGGATTTTGGTTATCTTGACCCGCGGGTGACGGCGGTGGTTTTGGTTGGGTCTAGGGTTGGCAGGCCCAGCAAGCGCGTTTCAAAACAGCAAAAGCGCGTGCGCTGGGGAGCCAAATCGGAGTCGCCAAACATGGAATCGCGCCGCGTTGACGACAAATGGCGCTCTTCGCGCGACAAGCTGCGGCGTCCAGCGGGCGAACGTCGAAGCGATCACCGAAGCTATCACGGAAACCCTCGTCTAAACACTTCAAGCCGCGATAAAAAAGCGGCCTTGCTATCGAGCAAAGCCGCATGTCTGAAGACCAGTGGAGAAGAACGGGATAGCTAAAGTTTACTGATTAACCAGTATCATCTTGCCGTCGGATGTGCGTAGCGCGACCGGTGCAATTTCGAGCACAGTCAGTGGTGCGGCTTCTTTCTGAACTACCTTCGCAATATTCTGGTTCACGTTTCGGGCAGTGTCTACGTATCGCCCGTCGGAGATCATCGAGTATCGAGCCGAGATCCGGCGGACGTATTCCTGCGTTTCGCGGTATGGCGGAATGCTCCAGCCGTACTTCATCACGGCACCTTCGCCGGCATTGTAGCCTGCAAGGGCAAGCCGGACATCCTGATTGAATGTATCCAAGAGCCAGCGCATATACTTCACGCCGGCGTCGATGTTCTGTTGCGGATCGTAGATCTTCGTCACGCCGAACCGACGAGCCGTGGCCGGCATCAACTGCATCAATCCGCTCGCGCCTTTGTGAGAAGTCGCGCGGATCTTGAACGACGATTCCTGGTGCATCTGTGCGTAGATCAGGAGCGGATCGATCCGATATCTTTGGCTGGACTCAACGATGAACTGATCGTGTGTCGGTACTCCCGTCGTGAATCCTTTCAGATGCGTGCTTGAGCTCATCGAAAGCCGCGCGCCGGTTGGATTGTAACCGCGATCGTTCGTCCCAAGTCCATCTGAAACGCTCTGCGTCGGCCGCGAGGATACCGTTCTCTTAACGAGCGGGTCTTCAGTTACGACTACCCAGCGGCCATTTCGCTTAACCCGTTTGGTCACGGGCTGCGCCGCGGGTGGTGGCGGAACATAAACATTCACACCTTGGGCCCGATCAAAATTGTCGAAAACGCGGTTCTGTGCCGACGCGGCGACGCTAAGTGCTGCTGCTATTACGAGGATTAGGAGGCTGGATTTGATCATCTGGGGCAGATCTCTAACAATTCGGCAGGAAGATCAGCTGAGGTTGTGTTGTACGAGTCGGGTGACGGTTGTACGTTGTATAACACAACGGACTGCAAGAATAGCATCCTCGCAGCGAGTTTGTAAACAGCTATATCGGTTTCGGTCAATTTAAGTTATCGTGTTGGAAATGCTGTACGTATCGCAGATCGTGGGACGACCGATACTTGATTTCCGCGGTGAGCAGGTCGCCGCGATCAAGGACGTCATCGTGCGCTACGGCAGCGAAGACTACCCGCCAGTAGTAGGCCTTGTCGCCCGTTTCCGTCGCCGCGACTTCTTCGTCTCCGGCCGCAACATCGCAAAGATCAACGAAAAGGGGGCTCGCCTGAGCACCGCCAAGCTCGACCTTACGCCATTCGAACGACGTGAAGGTGAAGTGCTTTTAGACAAAGACGTTCTCGACAACCAGCTTATCGACGTCGACGGCAAAAGAGTCGTCCGCGTGAATGATGTACAGATCATCGACACCGGCGACCGCTGGCGTGTTACAGGTGCCGACGTCAGCTTCCAGGGCTTCCTCCGCCGCCTGATGCCCAAGGGATTCTACGGCAACGATCGTCCGGTCGAAGTGCTCGATTGGGCCGACGTCGGATATCTAGCAACCGACACGGCAACGGTCACCGTTCAGCTCAAATCGTCCAAGGACAAGCTCTCCCGCCTCCATCCGGTCGAGATCGCTCAGCTTGCGGAATCCTTGTCGCCCGTCCATCGAACCGAGGTCGTGGAAAGCCTCGACGACGAGATCGCTGCCGACACTCTCGAAGAAATGTCGACTGAGGCTCAAGCTCGGATCCTCGAGGAGATGGACGACGAACGCGCGGCCGACATCCTTGAAGAGATGAGTCCCGACGACGCTGTCGACGTCCTCAACGAACTCGACGATGATCGCGCTCAGCAGCTCTTCGACTTAATGGAAGATGAGGAAAAGGCCGACGTCGCCGAGTTGATGAACTTCGAACACGACACGGCCGGCGGACTGATGACGACCGAGTTCGTCCACGTTCCCAAAGATCTGACCGTCGGCGAGACGATCATCCGCCTCCGCGAGATGGCAGAGACGCCGAACATGATCTACTACCTCTACGTGGTTGAGGAAGAAGATTCGTGGAAACTCGTCGGCCTGATCTCACTCCGGTCCCTGATCTTAGCAGACCCACGTTTGAAACTATCCGAGGTCATGCGACGCGAATTTCGATACGCCCACCCATCCGACTCCGCCGAAGAGGCGGCGCAGATCATTTCGGAGTACAATCTTCTTGCATTGCCGGTTATTGATGATGATGGAGATATCGCGGGGATCGTCACGGTCGACGACGCGATGGAAGTTCTACTTCCGAAGAATCTTCAGCGGCGGCTGCCGCGACTGTTTGGCTAATTTCAAGGAGTACGGGGAATGAATTCAGCAGAAAGGAAGGAATCAATGAATAACGAACTGGAACACGACGATGACGATCTCGCAGCAGATCGTGAACCGAACACAAAGCTGGTCCGCGAACCGAACACTGAGTTCGCCCGCGAGCCCAACACCCGCGAACCCAACACGGGGATCACTGATACGGAAGATGATAAGGCTTAAAGGCCCAGCTTTCTAGCCAACGCTTCCCAACGCGGATCGTCATACAACGATCGAAGATGAGTGCTGACCCGGGCGTGAGTGATGCCCGGGTCTCTCTCTTTGAGCGCTCGCTCAAGCCATCCGAACGCGTCATCGATCTCTCCGCGAACGGCACAAACCTCAGCTAGTTGAAACGCGTCGCCGGCGACATAGGCTTGGCCTAATTCCTCTAAAAGCCGGTTAGCGTTCTCAGGATCGCCGAGGCGGAAACTGATTATCGCGAGCGCCCACGTCCTCCAGAATTCGTCCGGCTCTAACATCGCCTCAGCCCGGGCTTCGTTCTTAAGTTCTTGATCGAGCAACACGGTCGATCGCATCGCATGACTGACAAGACGATTCGGCGAAAGTTCGATCGCCTTCTGAAATGCAGCGGCTGCGTCCTCGAGATTGCCCGCGGAGTGCGAAATAAGCCCCAGATTGTGCCATATGGCCCCGCTCAACGGGTCCCGATCTAAAACGGACCGACTCAGCTGAACCGCGCGTTCTGCATTCCCAAGCTTAAGCTCGAGAATGCTTGCGCCGTCGGCAACGACAGGGTTTGCGGGAGCAAGGTTCAAGGCCTTTGCGTAAGATTGGCCGGCTGATGTCAGGTCGAGATCGTACGCAGCTTGGATGCGGCCGAGCGCGGCATATGCCTCGGCTAGATCAGGTTCGATAGACAGAGCTCTAGCCACCGCCTGCTTTGCCCGCGCGTAAGCGTCGTCTACGGGAAGCCAGTTCTTGCCGGCGCCTACGCAAAGTGCGTGACTCAGTTCAGTCCATCCGCGAGCGAACTCGGGATCCGCAGCAACGGCTTCCTCAAAATAAACGATCGCTTTTAATCCGTCCTCGCGGTTGGTTCGATCGAGGAAGTAGCGCCCCA